>CAKTKX010000060.1 GCA_934572365.1 uncultured Oscillospiraceae bacterium | reverse complement strand
GGGGAAGACCTGCGGGAGAACATGATGCAGATGCTCCGCTCCCTTGTGGAGAGCGACGTTTCCACCGCCCTCAGCGGACACGGCGGCGTGGTGAACGAGGACGGCCTGAAGGGGCTTGCCAGCGCCATGGAGGGCATCTACTTCGCCAAAGGCACCCTGGCATCCCGCCGGGAGCAGCTGCTGGCCATGAGTGCCGACGAGCTGACGGACACCGTTTTTGAAATTGCCCAGCATACCTACGAGGCCAAGGAAGCCGCCTACACCCCCAAGATCATGCGGGAGCTGGAGCGCGTCATCATGCTCCGGGTGGTGGACGAATACTGGATGGACAATATCGACGCCATGGACGACCTGAAGCAGGGCATCGGCCTGCGAGCCTACGGCCAGCACGACCCGGTGATTGCCTACAAGGAAGAGGGCTACCAGATGTTCGAGGCCATGGTCACCGCCATCAAGGAGGAGACCATCCGCCGGATGTTCCTGGTGCAGCTGCGCCCCGCCCAGGAGGTCAGACGGGAGAAGGTCGCCAAGGAGACCGGCACCTCCGCCCCGGACAAGTCCCAGGTCAAGCGTGCGCCGGTGCGCAAGGAGCATAAGGTCGGCCCCAACGACCCCTGCCCCTGCGGCAGCGGCAAGAAGTACAAGAAGTGCTGCATGCAGAAGGATAAGCTCAGCGAGTAAGAAAATCCGGAAGTAAGGCGCTTTACGCCTTACTTCCGACGCGCAAAGACGAGATTATGATACGAACACAGAAATATGATACACTGGAATACCTGACCGCCGACGGCATCTCCGTCCCCCACGGGTTCACCACCCGCTTAGGCGGCGTCAGCACCGGCACCCAGAGCAGCCTGAATCTGGCCGTAGGCCGGGGGGACTCTCTGGAAAACGTGGAGGAAAACCTCCACCGCCTTGGCCGTGCCGTTGGGTTTGACCCGGAAAAACTGGTGATGACCCTGCAGATCCATTCGGACATCGTCCGGGTGGTGACGGAGAAAGACCATATCGGCCTGTGCCACCGGGATTATCCCAAGTGCGACGCCCTGGTGACGAACACCCCCGGCGTTGCGCTGCTGGTGTTTACCGCCGACTGCACGCCGCTGCTGTTTTTCGACCCCGTGACCGGGGCAGTGGGCGCGGCGCATGCCGGTTGGCGGGGAACTGCCCAGGCCATCGGCGCAAAGGTGGTGCGCGCCATGGAGGAGAATTTCGGCGCGAAGCCGGAGAACATCCGCGCCGCCGTCGGCCCCAACATTGGCATGTGCCATTTTGAGACGGACGCCGATGTCCCCGAGGCCATGCGCGCCGCCTTCGGTGCGGAGGTGGACGCCTACATCGAAAAACGGGGCGAAAAATACCATCTGGACTTAAAGCAGATCAACGCCATGGTTCTGCGCCGCTGCGGCGTGGAACATATTGACATCAGTGATGACTGCACCGTGTGCAGCTGTGACCGCTTCTGGTCTCACCGGGCGACCGGCGGAGAGCGGGGGTCTCAGGGCGCGGTGATCGTCTGCCGGGAGGTGACGGGATGAAAAAAGGAATATCCGCGCTACTGGCGCTTGCCCTTTGCATGGGATGCTTCTCCGGCTGCGCCCGGAGCATCGACAATTCCGGCTATGTCCCCACGGGAGACGCCCTTCTGATGGAAGGAGAGGAACCGGAGGAGGAAACCATTGCGCCGGACTCTCAGGATCTGACCCTGGCCTACTATCCCGACCGTTCCATGAACCCCCTGTACGGCAGCGACTACACCAACCGTGTGGTCATGTCCCTGATGTATCAGGGGCTGTTCGCGGTGGATGCCAAGAACAACACGACCCCCATCCTGTGTTCCAGCTACCAGGTTACCCCGGATAACCGCACCTGGACGATCTACTTAGAGCCGGACGCCACCTTCTCCGACGGCACCCGTGTCACGGTGCAGGACGTGGTCGCCAGCTACGAGCAGGCGCGGGAAAACGTATATTACAAGGGACGCTTTACCCACATTTCCCGGGTGGAGCTGTCCAGCGACGGCGGCGTGGACTTTTTCCTGGATACGCCGTACCAGAATCTGGCGCTGCTGCTGGATATCCCCATCGTCAAGGCTTCGGAGGTGTCCTCCGATAACCCCTTGGGTACCGGCCCCTATTCCCTGGAAGAGGGCATCGGCGGAAAACATTTGCAGCGGGTCGTGAACTGGTGGTGCAAGAGCGACGATCTGGTGGCGAAGGATTCCTCCATCGCCCTGATCGAAGCGGAATCCCCCTCCCAGATCAGGGACGAGTTTGAGTTCTCCGGCCTGAGCGTGGTCTGCACCAACCCCCAGACGGATTCCTACGCCGACTACCGCTGCGACTTTGAGCTGTGGGAGGTGGACAGCGGCTTCCTGATGTATATCGGCTGCAACGTCACCTACAGTAATTACTTTGACGACGGCACATTGCGTACCTTCCTGACCTACGGCATCGACCGGCAGTCGCTGGTGGACAACAACTACGGCGGGCTGGCGCTGCCCACCACCCTGCCCATTTCTCCCATGTCGCCCTATTACAGCAAGAGCCTTGCCGCGACCTATGATTACGACGAAATGCGCTTCATCGACGCGGCCAGCAAGCTCCGCGTTCCCACCAACGACAAGGGCGTGACGAGAACGCTTAAGCTGCTGGTCAACAGCGACGATTCCGCCCGCCTGCGCTGCGCCCGGAACATCGCGGCCACGCTGACCGAGCTGGGTCTTGCCTGCGAGACCGTGGAAAGCCCCACCAGCGTCTACGAAGCCCGGCTTCAGGCGGCCAACTACGACATTTATCTCGGCATCACAAAGCTGCCCGCCACGGCGGATTTGTCGGAGTTCTTCCGCCCCTGGGGCGACATGAGCTGGGGCGGCCTTGCCAACGAGACGATTTACACCATGGTCAAGCAGTCCCTGGCGGACAGGGGCAACTACTATAACCTCCACAAGCTGGTGGAGGACAACGGCCACATCATCCCCGTGATGGCCGGTTACTACGCCATTTACGCTAAGCGCGGCGTACTCAGCGACCTGAACCCCGCCCGGGACAACGTGTTCTACTACACCCTGGGAAAGACCATGGAAAGCAGTAAGGTCGCTACTCAGTTTAGCTAAATTCAAAAACCGGAAAGGAAGAAGATTATGAAAAGAGTCATTGCCCTGATGCTTACGCTGACGCTGCTGCTGTGCGGCTGCGGCGCCAAGAGCGAACCTGCGGTCACCACGGCGCCTGCCACGGTGCCGGAGACCACCGCCGCCCCCACCACCGAACCCACCATGGAGCCGACCACCGTGCCGACTACGGAACCGGCGCCGGTTTATGTCAACCCCCTGAACGGCGAAATCCTGGACGCGCCCTTTACCGGCCGCATTTTTGCCAACACCGTGAGCAATCTGGAGAGCAACATTCCCCATGTGGGCGTGGTGAAGGCGGATATGCTGATCGAGTGCTATGTCAATATGGACAGCGTGGTGCGCTGCCTGGCGCTGTTCACGGACATCGATTCCGTGGACGCCATCGGTTGCACCCGTTCCACCCGTCCCATGTTCAACAGCATCGCCCAGCACTATGACCTGATCCTGTCCCACGCCGGCGGTTCCGATCAGGCGCTGACGGACGCCAAAGACCGGGGCGTGGAGAATTTCAACATTGATTCCTGGGTGGTGGCCTCCACCGGCGCTTCCTACCGGGACACCGAGCGCAAGGGCGCTTATGAGAACACCCTCTACGGTATCGGCTCCGGCATCAAGGCCTACGCCGAATCCCAGGGCTACCCCATGACCCTGGAGCGGGACTACGGCTTCAACTTCACCGACGACGGTACCCCCGCTGACGGCGTCGAGGCCAAAGATATCAGCATCACACTGACCTACAAGAAGGCCAAAAAGGAGACCCGGATGGTCTATGACGAAAGCACCGGCAAGTACGCCTTCAACCAGTACGGCCAGGTCATGACCGACCTGAAGACCGAGGAGGTCGAAGCCTTCCGGAACGTCATCGTCATGTACGCGGACATCACCACCACCGGCATTTACCACATTGCGGACTTTTCTGCCGGCGGCACGGGCTATTTTGCCTGCGGCGGCAAGCTCATCCCCATCACCTGGAGCTGCGCCGGGGATAAGGAGCCGTTCCGATTCTTCACGGAAAGCGGCGAGCCGCTGGAGCTTGGCCGGGGCAACACCTACATGGCCATCTGCACGCCTCAGTCCCCCGTCGTCTGCGAAGGAATGCCGGAGCAGCCCGCCGAAACCACGGCCGCGTCCTGAGTTTTGGGCGGATATTCCGGGAAATGAAAAGCGCCCGCAGCGTCACGCGGCGGGCGCTTTTGCGCAAATGAGCAACATGCACCGAAAAATAGCAAAAACTGATCGGAATTTTACGAAAATTACACTTTACAACGCAGTGGGATTATTGTATAATGGATTCCGTACGGAGATATCGAATGCCGTACCTGAAAAGTAAAATACTGCCTTCCGGCAGTAATAAAAATGGAGGAATTACCATGTCTGTTAAAGTTGCAATCAATGGTTTTGGCCGTATCGGCCGTCTGGCTTTCCGTCAGATGTTCGGTGCAGAGGGTTTTGAAGTCGTCGCTATCAACGACCTGACCTCTCCCAAGATGCTGGCTCACCTGCTGAAGTACGATTCCACTCAGGGCAACTACGCTGCTCAGGGTCACGTCGTTGAGGCTGGCGAGGACTACATCACCGTCGACGGCAAGAAGATCACCATTTACGCCAAGGCCAACGCTGCCGAGCTGCCCTGGGGCGAGCTGGGTGTGGACGTTGTCCTGGAGTGCACCGGTTTCTACACTTCCAAGGCCAAGGCTCAGGCGCACATCGACGCCGGCGCCAAGAAGGTCGTCATTTCCGCTCCTGCCGGCAATGACCTGCCCACCATCGTTTACAACGTTAACCACAACACCCTGACCAAGGAAGACAACATCATCTCCGCCGCTTCCTGCACCACCAACTGCCTGGCTCCCATGGCCAAGGCTCTGAACGACGGCTGGAAGATCCAGTCCGGCATTATGTGCACCATCCACGCCTACACCGGCGACCAGATGATCCTGGACGGCCCCCAGCGTAAGGGCGACCTGCGTCGTTCCCGCGCGGGTGCTGTGAACATCGTTCCCAACTCCACCGGCGCTGCCAAGGCCATCGGCCTGGTCATCCCCGAGCTGAACGGCAAGCTGATCGGCGCTGCTCAGCGTGTTCCCACCCCCACCGGCTCCACCACCATTCTGAACGCCGTTGTTGAGGGCAACCCCACCAAGGAAGAGATCAACGCCCAGATGAAGGCTGAGGCCACCGAGTCCTTCGGCTACAACACCGACGAGATCGTTTCCTCCGACATCATCGGCATGCGTTTCGGCTCCCTGTTCGATGCCACCCAGACCATGGTCATCAACCTGGGCAACGGCACCAGCCAGGTGCAGGTCGTTTCCTGGTACGACAACGAGAACTCCTATGTTTCTCAGATGGTCCGCACCATCAAGCACTTCGCTACCCTGCTGTAATTCCGGTTCGGATAGCAGCGGATTGAGCCTGTTGCAAAATAGGCTTTTCGGAAAATCGTCCTAATGATTCAGCGGTAGAAACCACGGTTGCTTCGTGATTTCTACCGCTGTTTCCGGCTTTTGGAAAGGTGTTGAGATTCATGAAATTAAGAAGCGCGGCAATCTTTCTCCTGCTGCTGACCCTGTTCCTGAGCGCGTGCGGTCAACAGCCGGATGTGGAAACGGATCCCATGCGGGAGCAGCTTCGGAGCCGGTGCAAAGAAATTGCGTCAGTTTGCAATAAGGCAGAAACAGATTCCGGACAGACCCTTTCACAAAGCACCGTCGACGAGCTGGAAGCAGCGCTGTATGACGCCGGATTGGATGTGATCGACACCGACGAGGAATATCCCGCTTATCTGATGACGGCGGAAAGATTCCGGGATTTTTGGCGGAACGTTCAAAGCAGAAGACCTGCGGAGCAGGAGATTATTACGGTCGGAGAAAACAGCACGCTACATTATCAGCTGTTTACCTATGGGGACGGTGACGCCCGCGTTTACAGCATGGATTACCCGATGGGCGGCGGTTCGGAACTGTATTATGAGAAGCAAGAAATTCCGGAATGGGATTTGACGGACAAAGGAAATTTCTACTACCGGCTCTACCCGGCCGGGGATAAACATTATGCCGACTTTTCCCTGATCCGGCTGGAAGCACCCGACCCGGAGCTGTGCGACCTGAACAGGAAGTACGTCATGGCGGGCGGATACATTGGCACGAACATGTATCTCACGGACTGGAACGAGGATAGCTTTGAAAATCTCAGCTTCAACGATGTGTGGGAGTATCTGTATTATGATACCTACGGCCAGCGGTTTCAGCCGGACGGATACACCTATATCAAGGAGCAATGCTGCTACGAGATACCTGCGGCGGAATTTGAGAAAGTAATATTGCCCTATTTCAGCATTGACCTGGACACGTTCCGGAAACTGGCACATTACAGTGAGGAAGGGGACTATTACCCCTGGCGGCAAATTGAAACAAATGATTATGTGTTCCTGCGTTATTACGTGATCGAACCGGAAGTGACGGCCTGCCGGACGGACAGAGACGGAACGGTCACCCTGACCGTGGAGATACTGTCCACCGATCTGAAAACAGACTGCCTGTTTGCCCATGAACTGACGGTCAGACCGTTGGACAGCGGGAAATTTCAATTTGTCGGAAACAAAGTGACTTACCGGACAGAATATGGCCTGCCATACTGCGAACCCAGGCTTTCATGGGAGGAAACTGCATAAACCTGTACCGATATAGAGATATGCAAAAAATGGCCGCTCTGGACGTATTTCATCCAACAGCGGCCATTTTTTGATTGAAAATTTCTGGATTTTGTCAGGCACTTGTTTCCGTGCCGTGCTCAGGGCTGCCAGAATTCGCCAAGGCTCCGGCGCACTTTGCCGGTGTAGCCTGTGACCGGTTTAGCTTCCAGCATGGAGCGCAGCACCGCTTCCTCGGTGGCCTCCGCAACGGCGCGGAAGGCGTCGTCTATGTGGGACTCGTGGATGCAGCGGAAATCCAGGCAGTCGCCCTGCGCCGGAATCCGGTTGGCGGTGGAAAAGCCTACCATGACCTCGCCACTGCCGTGGCCGATGTAGCTGCCCAGCCTGGCAAGCCCCACGCTGCACCGGCGGATGATCCGCCCCAGCTGGCGGGAGGTGACGGGCAGGTCCGTGCCGACGATCATGATGCAGCTGCCCTCGTCGGGAGTGTCCTCCCGGATGCGCTGCTCGATCTCCCTGCCAATATTCTCTCCGCCGACGGTCAAGTCACGAAGACAGCCGTGGTTTGTCAGAACCAGCACGCCCAGGGTGAAGGTCTCACCGCCGATGGTCACCTGCCGGGAAGAAGAGCCGATGCCGCCCTTCAGATCGTGACAGGTCATGCCCTTCCCCGCGCCCACGTCCCCTTGGGCAAAGTCCGCCGACGCGGCATCAATGGCGGCGAACACCTCCGCCTGCCCCACCGCCCGGTGGCGGATGTCGTTCAGGGACGCATCGTTGCACTCGCACACCACGGGATTCACGGAAGAGACCGCATACCCCCGGCGCTCCCCCTGACGGCACATATATTCCACCATGGCATCGTGAACCAGCCCCACGTTCAGGGTGTTCGTCAGGGCGATGGGGGTTTCCAGCGTCCCCAGCTCCCCGATTTGCATCAGCCCGGCGGTTTTTCCGAAGCCGTTGAGAACGTGATAAGCCGCGGGCATTTTGCTGCGGAAAATGTCGTCCTCGCAGGGTAAAATCACCGTTACGCCGGTTTTGTGCCGTTCATCGTCCACGGTGCAGTGGCCGACGCGGACGCCTGACACGTCCGCGATGGAGTTCCG
>CAKTKX010000059.1 GCA_934572365.1 uncultured Oscillospiraceae bacterium | reverse complement strand
ACGCCGGTTTTGTGCCGTTCATCGTCCACGGTGCAGTGGCCGACGCGGACGCCTGACACGTCCGCGATGGAGTTCCGCGGCCCCCGGGGCATGCGGCCGATGTTCAAATCCATAAAAATTCCTCCCGAGTGTTTTTCTGACATTATACCGTTTCGGACGGAAGAATGCAACGGTTTTGCCATAAAGAGGGAGGTTTCCCGTGAAGCGGCAAAAAATCCCGTGTTCATGCTGTTGCGGAGGGTTGACCCCTATGTTACAATTAAAATTGGAAACCAAAAGGAAGGCGGCACCGGATGGTGCGGAAGTGTGAACCCAAATGAAAAGATGCCCCTGCTGCGGCGCGCCCTACAACGGCAAGCGTTGCCGGGAATGCTACTACGAGCCGTTTACCGAAGAAATCGCCCACGGCCTGCACACCCACGAGGGGGAGCCGTTGATCATTGAGCAGCCCGAGGACAGACCCGTCCGCCGGAGCGTCCCCACCCGGCAAAAAGAATGCAGGCAGTATTCCGGCCGGCGGAAAAAGACCAGCCCCAGGTGGCTCTGGCCGATTCTGATCGTAACCGCGTTCATGGTGGCGCAGTACGTGCTGACGGAGTTCATTACCGAAAAAGTGAGCAGCATGTCCTCCCTGTGGAGCGACGACGGGGACACCTGGGAGACGGAAGCGGTGATTCGCCCGGAGGATTTCCACCACCAGACCGTCCTGTACGATAAGGGCGGCATCCTGGCCGTGGCCGACTGGCGGGATGGGGACACATACACGGAGGAGATTCCCGTCTACGTTCGCAACGGTTCGGACAAGGACGTTATGCTCATGAGCAGCATGGACTGCGTCAACGGCTACATGACGGAGGATCGTCTCTTTTTCATCCTGCTGGAAGCGGGGCGGGAGGAAATGACCTCGATCTGGGTCAACGATACCGACCTTGAAAGCGGAAATATTGAAACGATCGGCGAACTCTCGTTCTGCCTGGAAGTGACGGATGCCAGCGACTACAATCCGCTGGACTCTACGCCCCCCATTACCCTGCGCGCAGACAAGAACAATGTCCGGTCGGTGGAGAGCGGCGGCACAACGGTTCTGGAGGAGGCGGGCATCACCCTTACCTACACGGGCAGCGAGGGGGAGCTTTGCGAGGACGGCGCCTTCCGGTTCCGGGTAGAGAATCATTCCGAGCGGAATATCTGGCTCTACACGATGGAAACCTATGTGAACGGCGAATCCGCTGATCTGTTCCTGTTCGACGAGCTTGCGCCGGACGCCTGGGGCAAGTGCGAAATGTGGCTGTATGACGCGGGCGTGGAGCGGGTTCGGGACATCACCTCCCTGGAGCTGGTGCTGGGCGTCCTGGATCATGACACCGATGAGCTTTTGCTGGAAAGCAAGCGGGTCAGCATTCCCGTTACAAAATAGTGTTTTCTTCCCCCGGCTGCATCAGCAGCCGGGGGAGCATTCGCTTCCAAAAAATCCACGAAAAAAGCAACGAGCCATTGAAAGAACGGCGGAAATTTGATACTATATAGAAAACATGGGGCGGCCACGCGCCCGCCCCGGAAGATGACCAGGTGAAGCCATGAACACCAAAGAAGATTTTATTGCCGTCTTTGACTCCGGCGTGGGCGGCATCAGCGTACTGCGGCACCTGCGGCGCCTCATGCCCGGGGAGAGGTATCTCTATTTCGGCGACTCCGCCAACGCCCCCTACGGCACCAAAACCAAGGACGAGGTGGAAGCGCTTACCTTCGCCGCGGCGCGGCGTCTGATGACCCGAGGGGTCAAGGCGCTGGTGGTGGCCTGCAACACCGCGACCTCCGCCGCCATTCACGACCTGCGGGAAGCCTACCCGGACACCATCGTCATCGGCATCGAGCCTGCCCTCAAGCTGGCCTACGACCGGTACCACGGCGGCGGCATCGGCGTGATGGCCACGCCCATGACATTGCGGGAGGAAAAATTTGAAGCGCTGATGCACCGCTACGACCAAAGCTGCCGGGTCTACAAAATCCCCGCACCGGGGCTGGTGGAGCTGGTGGAGCGGGGGCAGGCGGATTCCCCGGAGGCGGAAAACCTGCTGCGGGAGCTGTTCGCCCCCTATCAGGGGAAGCTGGACGAGGTGGTGCTGGGGTGTACCCATTATCCCTTCGCGGCGAAGGCCATTTCCCGGGTGCTGGGAAGCGGCGTCGCCCTTTTGGACGGCGGCGACGGCACCGCCCGGGAGACCCGCCGCCGGTTGGCGGAGGCAGACCTCCTGGAAAACGGAACCGGCGAGGTCATCCTCACCAACAGTCTCCCGGATGAGGGGATTCTTACATTGTCCCGAACGCTTCTGGAAGCGCAATAGATATGGAGGAAGAGACTATGGACGACAACATTCTGGTCATCGGCATTGCCGGCGGCACGGGCAGCGGCAAAACCACCCTGATGAACAATCTGATCTCCCGCTTCGAGGGCATGGTCACGGTCATCAGCCACGACAACTACTATAAGCGCCACGACGACATGACCTACGAGGAGCGCAGCCAGCTCAATTACGACGAGCCCGCCGCCTTCGACACCAGCCTGATGGTCTACCATCTGGAAGAACTGCGCCGGGGGCACGCCATCGAATGCCCGGTGTACGACTTCACCATCCATAACCGGTCGGAGCAGACCATCCACATCGTGCCGAAAAAGGTCATCATCGTGGAGGGCATCCTGATTTTCGAGAACGAGGAGCTGCGCAACCTCATGGACATCCGCATTTTCGTGGACACCGACGCGGACATCCGCCTGTGCCGCCGGATCAAGCGGGACGTGAACAAGCGGGGCAGAACCCTGGAAAGCGTTCTCAAGCAGTATCAGGACACGGTCAAGCCCATGCACGAGCGGTACGTGGAGCCGAGCAAGAAGTACGCCAACATCGTCGTCCCCGAGGGCGGAAAAAATCTGGTGGCGCTGGACATGATCATCGGCCGCATCCAGCGGCATCTGGAGGAAGCATGAATTACGAGAGTCTGATTTTTGACATTGACGGCACCCTGTGGGATTCCCGGGCGCTGGTGGCGGAGGGGTATAACATCCAGCTGAAAAAGGAGGGGCTTTCCCGGTACTGCATCACGGCGGAAACGTTGAAGCCCCTGTTCGGCCGGGTGATGACGGAAATCGCCGACGTTCTCTTTGCCGACTTTCCGGAAAAAGAGCGCTACGCCCTGATGGCGCGGTGCATGGAGACGGAAAACCGCCACCTCCACGAAAACCCCTGCCATATCGGCTACCCCGGCGTCCGGGAGACGATGGAAGAGTTGGCGAAGACGCACCGCCTGTTCATCGTCAGCAACAGTCAGCAGGGCTATCCGGAGCTGTGCATCTCCAAGCTGGGGCTGACCGGCTGCATCACCGGCCATCTGTGCTTCGGCGACACCGGCACCAGCAAGGGAAAGACCATCCGCACACTGATGGAGAAATACAACATCACCTCCTGCGCCTACATCGGCGACACCCAGGGGGATTACGAGGCCACGGTGGAAGCGGGCGTTCCCTTCCTCTGGGCAAGTTACGGCTTCGGCACCCCGGCAGGGTATGCCGGGAAAATCGATTCCTTTGAGGAATTGCTAAAGCTGTAAACGTTACGGAGGTTCCATGAGTATTTCCATCGACACTTACTGCCTGCAATGCCTTCTGCGGCGGAACATCGCCCTCGCCCAGACTCTGGGGACAGAGGAGCAGGCAATGGCCTTTGCCAAAGAGATCATGAAGCTGTGCATCGCCGCGCCGGAGGGGGTGTCCTCCCCCTGGTTCGGGCCCCAGATCGCCGACCTGCTTCACGAAATGTACGGCCTTGACTACGACCGTTTCCGTCAGGAAAAGCTGGATTCCAACCGCTTCGTGCTGGAGCGGCTTCCCGCAATCCGGGAGAAGGTCACCGCCGCCAAAGACCCGGTTTTCGCGGGGCTGCAATTTGCCATTCTGGGAAATTACCTGGATTTTTCCGCCTTGCAGGGGCAGGTCAGCTTTGAAAAGCTGGAGGAAATGCTGGACAAGGCGCTGGAAATGGAGCTGGACGATCAGGTGTACGCTTACCTTTGCCGGGATTTGCGCCGGGGCGGAAAGCTGGTGTATCTGACGGACAACGCCGGAGAGATCGGCTTTGACCGGGTGCTGGCCGAGGCCATCGCGGCGGCGTATCCGGATATTTCCGTCACCTTCTGCGTCCGGGGCGCCATCGCCCAGAACGACGCGACCCGGGAGGATGCCGCCGCCGTGGGCATCCCCTTCCCGGTGATCGACAACGGCAACCGGGTGGCGGGCACCCAGCTGGACATGCTAAGCCCGGAAGCCGCCGCTGCGCTGTCCGGCGCGGACGTGATCCTTGCCAAGGGCATGGCCAACGCGGAGACGATGCTGGGCTGCGGGTACAACGTATACTATGCGTTCCTGGTAAAATGCCAGCGCTTCGTCACCCGCTTCGGCAAGCCCATGTTCACCCCCATGCTGGTGAAGGAACGGGAGTAAAAAATTCCTCTGCTGCCGGTGGCAACAGAGGAATTTTTGCAGTCAGGAATGGCGCTGGGTGGGCTGGAGGTAGCATTCTGTGCTCCAGCTGAAACCGTTATCGTACTCGACGGTCAGATAGACGGTCTTCTTGCCGTCCTTCAGCTGGACGAAGCACACGCCGTTTTCGTCAAAGAGATCGGTGATTTCCATGCTCTGATCTTTGTAGTAGACCCACACCGTTCCGTCCTCCCGGTAGGTCACATCGATTCTGTTCTGAAGGTCTTCCAGAAGATCTTCCTCCGTCAGAGGGCGCTCCCGGTCAAAGACGTCGATGGCTACACCGCCGCCCTCTTCGCTGTGTACCTCGCCCGCGTTCTCGTAGGTCAGCTCGTAATGGCCGTCCTGAATTTCCAGAACGGCGTCGGTCTGATCGCCGTAGCGCCAGAGTTGGATGGTTCGCTGAATGCCGCCCACGTCCTCCGCGTAGCAGACACCCGCCATGGCAAATACCGCAATCACCGCGGCGAACAGCAGCACCGCCTTCCTCAGGGAAAAATGCTTTTTCGTTTCCATATGAGTTACCTCCGTCAAAAAGCTGTCGGAGGCATGAAGCACGCCGAAAGCACGCCGGTACTTTTCCTTATTCGTCATCGTTCCACGCCTCCATGAGTTTGGTTTTCAGGAGCTGCCGTCCCCGGTTCAGCTGGCTTTTGACGGTGCCTGCCCGGGTGTGCAGAATTTCCGCGATCCGGGCGACACTGTAGTCCTCGTAGTAAAACAGGTGGATCACCGTCCGGTATTTGGCGGGCAGAGACATGACCGCCTCAAAGAGGGACTTATCCTCCGGCGCTTCAAAGGACAGCGTTTCCATATAGTCCTCCCAGGAGACCCGGTGCTTTTCCCAGAAAGAACGCTTCTGATCTCTGGCGCGGTTGATGGCGACCCGCAGAAGCCAGGCGCGGAGATGATCCTCATCGGCAAATTCCTTGTCATAGGAACAGTACCGCAGATATGTATCCTGCACCGCGTCGTCGGCGTCCGCCTGATTCCCTGTGACGCTGAACGCCGCAGAGAAAACGCGGTCGCCGTATAAGCGAAAGGCATCCTCAGCTGACAGTTTCACATGTAGCTCCTTGCTCGTTAGAAGTACTTCTTGCCTATAGAACGTATGAGAAGCGGAAAAGGTTGCGTATTCTGGAAAATTATTTTTGAGTATTGTATCATCCGAAACACTTTCCTTCAAGGGCGATTGCTCCCGCCAATTGGTCAAAATGTTGAAAAAAAGTCCCGGAATTTGTGAAAACCCTCTTGCCAAACAGGGAAAACAGTGATATAATGCTAACGTAAACAGGTAGAAGGTAGGAAAGAGAGGCGCGAGCGCCTCTCTTTCTTGCTGATTTAGGTCGTATCTGAAAGGACGCGAACGCCCTTTCGGAAAGACCCCAGGGAAAGGGTGTATCCATGAAAGTTACCGAACAGGTGGCGGCCTTCGCCGAACCCATCGTGAAAGAACACGGCTGCGCGCTTTGGGACGTGGAATACGTCCGGGAGGGCAGCGAATATTTCCTGCGGCTGTATATTGACAAGGACGGCGGCGTGGACATCAACGACTGCGAGGCCATCT
Organism: uncultured Oscillospiraceae bacterium; assembly: GCA_934572365.1. Classification (GTDB taxonomy): domain Bacteria; phylum Bacillota; class Clostridia; order Oscillospirales; family Oscillospiraceae; genus Faecousia. The sequence goes on along the minus strand of CAKTKX010000059.1, from coordinate 1,799 downwards.
CCCGCGCCGTTGACCCCATTCTGGACGAAAAGGACCCGATTCCCGGCTCCTACCATTTTGAGGTCTGCTCCGCCGGACTGGAACGGGTACTGAAGCGGCCGTCCGATTTTCAGAAATATCTGGGCAGCCCCATCACCGTCAAGCTCTACCGCCCCAGAAACGGCCTGAAGGAAATCCCCTGCGTCCTGCGCGCTTACGAGGACGGCAGGCTGACCGTGGAAGCGGGGAAGGAAACCGTAACGTTTGAAAAATCCGAGGTCGCGCTGGTGCGGCTTCGCGTGGAATTCTGATAGGAGGACAGAATAAAATGGCAAGAAAGACAGCCAAAAAGCAGGCGGAAGCCCCCAAGGTGGACATCGGCGCGGAGATCTTCGCGTCTCTGCGGGAGCTGGAAAAGCTCAAGGGCATCCCTGTGGACTATATGGTGGAGCGCCTGAAGCAGGCGCTGACCAACGCCTACCGGAAAGACCGGGAGGATCGCCGGGACGTTCCGGCGGACAACGTGGTGGTCGACCTGAGCGAGCAGGGACTTTCCATGCACATCGTCAAGACCGCCGTGGAGGAAGTGGAAGATACCGCGCTGGAGATCCCCATCGACGCTGCCCGGAACTATAACCCCGACGTCCAGGTGGGCGACCCGGTGAACATCCCCGTGGACATCCAGAAATTCGGCCGCATCGCCGCCCAGACCGCCAAGCAGGTGGTCATTCAGGGCATCCGGGAAGCCGAGCGGGGCGTGGCTTACGAAAGCTATTCCAACAAGGCACAGGAGCTGATGACCGGCACCGTGCTGCGCATCGACCCCACCACCGGCGATATGTTCCTGCGCATCGGCCAGGGCAGCGACACTTCCGACGCCGTGCTTCAGGCAGGTGAGCAGATCCCCGGCGAAACCCACCACGAGGGCGATATGCTCCGGGTGTACGTGCTGGAAGTCCACAAAATGGGCCGTGGCCCGCTGATCCGCGTCTCCCGCACCCATCCCAATCTGGTGCGCCGGCTGTTCGAGCTGGAGACCCCGGAAATCGCCGAGGGTCAGGTGGAAATTCGCAACATCGCCCGGGAAGCCGGTTCCCGCTCCAAGATGGCGGTTCGCGCCGCCATGGAGGGCATCGACCCCGTGGGCGCCTGCGTCGGCCCTCACGGCGGACGTGTGGGTGCCGTCGTGAAGGAGCTGGGCGGCGAAAAGATCGACATCGTGGTGTGGAGCGAAGACCCCTGCCAGTACGTCCGGGCTGCCCTCAGCCCTGCGGATGTCATTGACGTCAGCCTGATTCCCGGCCAGAAGGCCTGCCGGGTGATCGTTCCCGACGACCAGCTGTCTCTGGCCATCGGCAAGGAGGGGCAGAACGCCCGCCTGGCTGCCCGCCTGACCGGCTACAAGATCGACATCAAGCCCGCCTCTCAGGCCGAACCCGCCGAGGAGACGGAAGAGGAATAACCACACATTCAGGCGATAAGGAGGCAGTTCAATGCAGAAGAAAATTCCCCAGAGGCAGTGTATGGGCTGCCGGGAACGGAAGGCCAAGCGGGAGCTGATCCGGGTCGTCCGCAGCCCAGAGGGCGAGGTCAGTCTGGACTTCGGCGGCAAGAAAAACGGCCGGGGCGCGTACATCTGTCCCAACCCCGAGTGCCTGAAAAAGGCTATCCGCTCCAAAGCGCTGGATCGCAGCCTGGAGGTGACCATCCCGGAGGAGGTCTACGGGCGGCTGGAAAAGGAGATGGAGAATGGATAAGGCGCTGCAATATCTGTCCATAGCCCGCAAGGGCGGCATGGCGGAGCTGGGCGAGGAGCCGGT
>CAKTKX010000058.1 GCA_934572365.1 uncultured Oscillospiraceae bacterium | reverse complement strand
GCGGATGCGAAAGAGAAACACGCCATGCGTTATACACACCACCGAGGCTTGGCCGCAGTTACCAGATGGGTCAGGCTCAAGTTTGCTGCCATGAATCTGAAAAAACTGGCCCAATGGAGTTGGAAGGACTCCATGTTCTCGCTACTATTCGTCCGTTGTTGCCCCATCTACAAGAATGCCCCCACTTTCGCTTATTGAAAGTGAGGGTTATTTGACAGACTGAACCGGCTCAGCTGCTTAGCAGCTGAGCCGGTTTTTTGTCATTTTTCCGTTTTGTCTGCGCTTTCATCCTTGGCAGTCTTCTTGGGCAGTGTGTCCCAGTTGGCGCGGCCGGTGCGCTTTGCCATTGCCAGAAGCTCCTGCGCCAGAGCGTCGGTGACCTGACCCGGTGTCAAACGCCAGCGCCAGTTAAAGCCGACGGTGCCGGGCTGGTTCATTCGGGCTTCGTTGCCCAGTCCCAGATAATCCTGGATGGGAATGATGCAGTCTTTTGCCACTGCGGTCATGGCAAGGTTGATGAGAACCTTGTACATCTGGTCATCCGGGGTAAAGTAGTCGCTCACATAGTTCCGAACCTGCGTCTTCGCTTGGGTGCTGAGACCTGCGTACCAGCCGGCCAGCGTCTCGTTGTCATGGGTGCCGGTGTAGACCACACAGTTGGAATTGTAATTATGCGGCCAATAGTCGTTCGCGCCGCCCACGTCCGCCGGGTCAACGGCGAATTGCAGCACCTTCATATTGGGGTAGCCGCTGTCCCGCACCAGGGCGCGGACGCCGTCGGTCATAAGCCCCAGGTCTTCCGCGATGACGCTGACGTTCCCCAAGTGGCGGCGGATGGAATGGAACAGTTCCATGCCGGGACCCTTCTCCCAATGCCCGTCCTTGGCGGTCTTGGCGTCCGCAGGGATGGAGAAATATTCGTCAAAGCCCCGGAAATGGTCAATGCGCACCACGTCGTAGAGCTTAAAGCTGTACCACATGCGGCTGACCCACCAGGCAAAGTCCGTGCCGCGGTGGTAATTCCAGTTGTACAGGGGGTTTCCCCAGACCTGGCCGTCCTCGGCAAAGGCATCCGGCGGGCAGCCCGCAATGGCGGTGGGGGCGTTGTGTGCGTCCAGCTGGAACAGCTCGGGATGCGCCCAGACATCTGCGCCGTCGGGGGATACGTAAATGGGAATGTCCCCCACGATCTGGATGTGCCTGGCGTTGGCATAGGCCTTCAGGCGGCTCCACTGCTGGTTGAATTTGAACTGCATGTACTTCTGAAATTCCACGCCGAAGTACAGCTCCCGGTTGTAATATTCCAGGGCATAGCCCCAGTGCATCCGGATGTCCTCCGGCCAGGCGCGGAAGGGCTGGTCATGGAAGTAGTCCTTCAGCGCCATGAACAGGGCGTAGTCGTTCAGCCACCAGCCGTTGTCCCGGATGAAGTTCTGATAGTCCGGATTGGCGCTGATGCCGCTGCGCTCGTAGGCCTTGTGCAGCAGGGCAAAGCGGTGTTCATGGAGCTTGTCAAAGTCCACTTTGGCAGCTGTTTCCCCGAAGCTCACGCCGTCGCATTCCTCCCGGGTCAGCACGCCCTCCTCCACCAGCGCGTCCAGGCTGATGAGATAGGGATTCCCGGCGAAGGCGGAATAGGCCTGGTAGGGGGAATCGTCGGAGATGCCGTAGCTGGTAGCCCCCAGAGGCAGAATCTGCCAGTAGCGCTGACCGGCCTTTTGCAGCCAGTCCACGAAATCATAGGCCGCCTGGTCAAAACAGCCGATGCCGTATTGGGACGGCAAGCTGGTAACGGGCAGCAGTACACCTGCGTATCTTTTCATTTCCTTTGGCTCCTTGCTTCAATATGTCCCTGAAAACCCGCCGACCCTTCGGAGGAAGCCCCGGAAAATCAACGTTTTCGCTGAAATTATAATCCCTGTCCTGTGGAAAATCAACAATTTTTTGCAGGAAATTTTCTTTTTTCAAAAGGCGGCGGGAAGCATTGCATTCATCCCCGGGATGTGCTACAATGGCTCCGCTTTCCCCGAAAAGAATGGGGAATACTGTTTGCTTTACATAGAAAGGTGAATTCCATGAAATTGAAAACCGCCCCCGGCGCGTCGGAGCGGCTTCCCCGGCAAATTCTGCTTTTCAGCTTGCCGCTGATCGCTTCCAATGTGCTCCAGGTTCTGTTTAATATGGCGGATATCGCCGTCATCGGCCGGTTTGCCGGCTCACTGTCCATGGCAGCCGTCGGCTCCACCTCCACCGCCGTAACGCTGTTTACCGGCATTCTCATCGGTGTCGGCGGCGGCATCAACGCGCTGGTCGCCCGGTACTACGGCGCCAGGGATCAGCAGGAGCTGCAAAGGACTGTCCATTCCTCGGCCATCATCTGTCTGATCTGCGGCATTTTGCTGCTGATTTTCGGCTTCTTCGGCTCCCGGCCGCTGCTGCGGCTGCTGAACACCAAGCCGGAGCTGCTGGACAAGGCCACGCTTTACATGCAGATCTACTTCTGCGGTATGCCCGCCCTTGCCCTGTATAACTTCGGAAACGCCGTGTACAGCGCCATCGGCAACACCAAAAAGCCGCTGTACTACCTTCTGTTTTCCGGCATCGTCAATGTGGTGCTGAATCTGGTGTTTGTCATTGTGTGCAAGCTGGACGTGGCCGGTGTGGCCCTTGCCAGCATCATATCCCAGTACCTCTCCGCTATTTTCCTCACGGCCGCGCTGTTCCGGAGCCGGGAAACTTACGGTCTCTCCCTCAAGCTGCTGCGCCTGCACCGGAAAAATTGCCGGGAAATTCTGACGCTGGGCATTCCCGCAGGCCTGCAAAACGCCATCTTCTACATTGCCAATATGTTTATTCAGGCAGGCGTCAACAGCTTTGACACCATTATGGTGGCAGGCAATTCCGCCGCCGCCAATTCCGACGGCCTGGTTTACGACGTCATGGCAGCCTTCTACACCGCGTGCAGCAGCTTTATCGGCCTGAACTACGGCGCCGGACGGCGCAGGGAGATTCGGCGCAGCTACCTGATCTGCCTGGGGTATTCCTTCGGCGCGGGCGCCATTCTGGGCTTCTCTCTGGTGGCCTTCGGCCCCGCGTTCCTGACGCTGTTCACCACCGACGCCGCCGTCATCGAGGCGGGCATGAAGCGGCTGACCATTATGGGCTTTTCCTACTGCGTCTCCGCCTTCATGGACAATGCCATCGCCGCCTGCCGGGGGCTGGGAAAGAGCCTGGTTCCCATGATCATCGTGATTTCCGGCTCCTGTATTTTCCGAATCATCTGGGTTCTGACCATATTTGCCTGGTTCAAGACCATTCCGTCGCTGTACCTCGTCTACATCTTCTCCTGGGCGATCACCGCCGCCTTTGAAAACTGGTACTTCTTCCGCTGCTACCGGAAGCTTCCCGCATAGCGTAAGCCTATGATTCCGTCCCGGTATGGGCTTCGATGGCCTGGGCGATGCGCTCCTTCACCAGCGCGGCCAGCTCCGTGGTTTTCAAATCCTTATATTCCTCCCAGCAAATGGGTTTAAGGTAGTGAATCTGGACGGCGACAGGCTTGCTGCCCTTCTGATCCAGAACCTTGAAGCTGTCCACCAGCGCCACGGGGACGATGGGGCATTTGCTCTTGGTGGCGCAGCGGAAGCTGCCGCTGTGGAATTGTCCCATTTGGTTGCCGTCCCGGCTGCGGGTTCCCTCCGGGAAGATCAGATAATTCCGCCCCGCCTTTACCTCCCGGATGACGCTCTGAATCACCGTCAGGGACTGGCGCACATCCTCCCTGTCCATGGGAAAGGACTTGGTGCAGATGGCCACCTGATGGAGAAAGGGAATGTCGTACAGCTCCTTTTTCAGCACCGCGCCCACGGGGGTATCACAGGTCGCCGCCACGGCCAGGACATCGAACATACCCTGATGGTTGGCGTAAAGCATGAACCCGCCCTCTTTGGGGATATTCTCCGTTCCCGATACCTGCAAATCGATGTTGCCGCCCCTTACCGCCCGTTTCAGAATGTACTGGATATGCCGGTACATTTCCTCTTCGGAGTACTTTTCGGGGTGCTTTGCGTAACGGCAGAGCTTCTGCCACGCGCCGGGAACGATCGGAAGATTTTTCAGTACCATGGTGACGATGCGATTCATTTTGCCTGACCTCTTTCTGTAAATGGCTATTCGGATATTCTATCACGGTTCCATTCAATATGCAAGACGGAAGCCGGGAACAGGGCAAAGCCCTGTTCCCGGCTTCTTTTTTACTTCAGGATATTTTTAACCGACGAAACCAGCTCCGCCGCAGTCTCCCGCTTGACGGTGACGGTGGACACGCCGTCCAGCGTTACCAGGCAGGAGGTGGAATTGTAGGCGTAGAAGCACAGGGTCACTTCGGAGAAATTCTCCCGGTCTCTCAGGATGCGGAAGGTGATCTCCGGCTCTCCCTCCGGGGTGATGCCGGTGGCGTAGCCGCTGGAGGTCATGTTCGACAGACTGCTCAGGACGGAAGCAAATTTCACTTTCTGCCCGTCCAGCTTCCAGACCGTTTCCTCCGTGACGGTGCCTTCGTCGTCCGTCTTCTCTTCGGTGGTTCTCGTCAGCACGTACTCTTCGCCGTCCACCGTGACGGCAACACTCTGCACCGTGTCCCAGTCCATCAGGATCACGTCGTCGGGCTGCAAATCGGCGTAGGTGGTGTAGCGCAGGGTGTCGCTGAGGGTGGCGTCCCGCTGATAGATCATTTTAGAGTCACTCAGGCGCACATAGCACTCGCCGTTCTCTGAGGCGCTGATCTCCAGCGTATAGGCCGCCTTGCCGCCGTCCATGACGGTGACCTTCACCGCCGGGGCGTCCAGACCGTATTGGGATAGGTCGGATGCGTTGTAGTCCACGCACTCGCTCAGGTTCAGGTTCGTCACCATGTCCAGAAGCGTCTGGGTCAGGTCGTTATCCAGCGCCTTGCCGTCCATGAACCAGATGTAATCGTCGGAGTAGGCAAGGCCGCTATTTTCCTCGCGGGTAATTTCATAACCGCCGCCGGGAAGCGCCACCGTAAGGCCGGTGAGCTGAGTGACCTCCGGCATGGTCTGGTGCTTCAGAACGTCATACAATCCGTATTGGAAATTCTCGATGATGTCGCTGTCCACCAGATAGACGTTTCCGTCCCCGTTGGAGAAGTACCGCTGGCCGCCCACGGCGGTTTCCAGGCCGATGGAGAGGGTGTGGCTCTGGCCGTCCTCCACCGTGATCACACATACGGGAATTTCCAGGCCGTATTGGTCGAGATTCTCCGGATTTTCGATGGTTTTGGTGGATTCTATGTCCGTAAGGGCTTCCAGCATCTTGTCCAGGTACGTTTCGTCCAAGGGGAACGCCGCGTCCTGGTCGCACACCCAGCCGTCTTCCCCGGCGGTGAAGGAAACCTTCTCGCTGTAATCCCAGCCGAGATTCGTCACGTTTTCCGGGTTCAGCGAAAACACCGTCCGGGTCTCGTCCTCCTGACCGGCGGCATTTTTGCCGATGGCGCCGGCGATCGCGGTGGCGCCCACCAGCACTGCCAGCACCAGCAGCAGAAGCAGCAGCTTTTTTCCGTTTTTCATCTCCGCTTCCTCCTTATCCAGATGACGATGCCCAGGGTGATGACCGCTGCGGGAATCACGCCTACCACCGCTACGGTGAGGGCAGATACCGTAGCGCTGTCCATAGTCAGCGTATCGCTGCTCAGGGATTTTGCGTGGATGGACAGGCTGCTTTGCTCCGCCTGACACAGATATCCCAGGGCGTTGAGGAAGAAGTCCTGATTGCCGCCGGATACCTGGGTGTTGGTCTGGTCGTCCACCAGCGCCGCGGAGGATACCCACACGATGTCGCTGGTAATGCCGTCGTCCACGGTGTCACTGATGGCGACCGCCAAAGCAAACGGGCCGTTTACGTCCCCCTCCTCCTTTTCATAGGTGGTCAGGTCATATCCCGCCGCCTTGGCGAAGGCGGAAGCGGATGTGGTCAGCAGCTTCGTGACGGACAGGGTGTCCCGCAGATCCTCCGCCACCGTCAGGCCCTGAGCGATGGGCAGCAGCACCCGGTAGCCGCCGTCGGTCAGGGGGGTAGTGATGGCGTGGGACGCAATGTCCGGCAGCAGGAAGTAGGGTGTGCCCCAGACGTAATGGCTCTGGTCGCTTTCCACCACGATGCCGTCCACGGTGGTGACGCCGTAATCCGCCATCAATGCTTCCAGGTTGGCAAGAACCCCGTTTTTCGGCGGGTCGGTGATGAGAAACAGGTTGCCGCCGTTGCCCAGATATTCCAGGAGCTTGCTCTGCTCGTCCAGGGAAATGTCGCTCTGGGGGGCATTGATGAGAATGCAGTCTGCGTCGGCAGGGACGGATTCCAGCGTCAGCAGGGACAGCTCCGCCGTCTCGATATTCTGCTGCTTCACCGCCGAGGTAAAGCTGTCGCTCAGGCTGCTTTCTCCGTGGCCGGTGAGCAGGTACACCTTTGGAAGGTTCTCGCTCACCACGTAGTCGATGGCGCTGGTCAGCTCGCTTTCTCCGCAGAAGCTCCAGTTCTCCGTACCATAGTAGTAATAGCTGGTGTAGTCCAGCACGAAAATATCGTTATAGTCCACGTACCGGTACCGCTCCCCGGCCTCCACGATCAGGCTGTTTTCCGTGAAGCTGTCGGTATACTGCTGGGTGAAGGTGGGGAACACGTCCGGATCCTTCTTCACCACGCGGATTTTGTCGCTGAGGGACCGGTAGCGGCTCAGCAGGGATTCCAGGTAGCTTTCCTCCTGCCCGCTGCGGACGATCCAGTACACCGTTACCTCGTCCGTCAGGCCGCTCACCAGCTTCTCCGTCTGCTCAGACAATGTGAACAGCTGATTGGCCGTGGTGTCGAATTTGGTCACGCCGGCCGGGAGGGCGGCGGCGAACACGTTGACCATCACGGCGATGGCCAGCACGATGGCCGCCGCTGCCACGCTGTAGCCGCCAGCCCGGAACGACCGGGTGGAAAAGGAATCCGCCACCTGCTTCCAGCTGAATTTTGGCTTTTTCATTCACTCCACCTCCGCTTCTCCAGGGACTGCACGCTCAAGAACAGGAAAAATCCCGTCACCGACAGGTAATACACAATGGCGGTCACGTCGAACACGCCGTTGACGATGGTATAAAACCGGGCAAACAGGCTCAGCTGGGAGATAATCTGAGGGAACAGCCCCTCAAACCGGCTGGAATCCCAGAGATACGCCCCGATGAGTCCCGCTTCCAGCCCCGCCGCAAGAATCAGGGACACGAAGCCGTTTTTCGTCATCAGATACACAATACCGCAGGCGATCAGCGCCGTCAGCGCCAGCGCCGCGAGGGAGGAATAAGCCGTGGAGGACGCGAACCCCGCCAGATCGGACAGAAAATAGTTCACCAGCATCACCACGAAACACAGCCCCGCCGCCACGGCCTGACTTTCCGTCACGGAGGAAATATACATGCCGATGGCCAGCAGCGCCATCCCCAGGAAGAAGAATCCCACGATCGCGCCGTAGGCCGCGGGCAGATACACATTGCCGTAGGCGGACAAAACCACCGGGTACAGGCAGATGACTGCCATGGGCGCGGCGAACACCACCAGCATGGCGGCGAATTTGCCCAGCACCACCTGGGTCATGGTCAGGGGCAGAGAATAGAGCAGCTGGTCGGTCTTCTGCCGCCGCTCCTCCGCCAGCACCCGCATGGTGAGGATGGGGACGATGATCAGGAACACAAAGCTCATGCTCCCGAGAACATATTCAAAATGCACGGAGGCGGACTGCAAATTGTAGACCATGGTGTAAATGCCCGTGAACAGCAGCAGAAACGCGCTGAACACATACCCCGTCACCCCCGTAAAATAGGACGAAAGCTCGTGCCGGAATAC
>CAKTKX010000057.1 GCA_934572365.1 uncultured Oscillospiraceae bacterium | reverse complement strand
GCTGCGGGTATGTTCCCCCTCGCCTGCCAGCTCCGATTCCGTGGTGAATGTTACCTGATATATATATGCGCCCTCAGCGGGAATGTCGTCCATCAGAACTTCGCTTTGGCTCAGCTCCCGGGTCGTGTCGAACACCAGATAGCCGGATTCGTTTTCCGAGAAGCAGTCCGATACGTCATTGTAGGTCTGATACAGGACATTGCCGTCTACACCAACGAACGTCACGCACGTGGTAGGCGCGTCAGGCAGGTCTATCATGCCCATCGATGGATTGGCCTCAAAGCGAACACCGTTGCCGGTGTCGTAGATATTACCGATCGGTTCGACGCTGTCCACGCTCCCACTGGAGTCTTCCGTTTCGATGCTGAGACTGAGAACCAATGCCCCCCCCTCCGGGATGGCGTTATAGGTGCTCGCGTCCGCCTGAGGCGTTGCCTCCGACTTTTCCGTGACGGACAGGACGTATTTATAAGAGCCGCTGACGGGGAAGGAATAAAATTCGGCGTCCGACAGATTTTCCGCGCCGCCGGATTCCAGCACATTTCCTTCGGCGTCCTTCAGCACGTAGCCCGCCAGCGCCGGGTTGAACACGCCGTAAAGCCAGCCGGTCTTCCCCGACGGCCCCAGATCGTACACGGTCGGCCCCGCGATCGCCTCCGGCACGCCGCCCAGGTTCGCTTCGGCGTAGTCCACGGCGATACGGCCAGCCATGGATTCGCCGTCCGAGCGGATGTATCTGTCCCGCAGCTCCTCCACGGAGATGTCGTACAGTCCCGATTCCGTCATGCCGATGATGGCAGCGGCGCTTCCGGCAGCTCCCAGAAGCATCAGGGCACACAGGGCGACGGCGAGGAATTTGAATACAATATTGTATTTCAAATTATTTTCCTCCTTCCATTTTATAGCCCTGTCCCCACACGACTTTCAGATACCGCGGCTCAGAGGGGTTGATCTCGATTTTCTCCCGCAGGTGACGGATATGCACCGCCACGGCGCCCTCGCTGCCCAGCGCCGCTTCCTGCCAGACGGATTCATACAGCACCTTGGTGGAGAACACCTTTCCGGGGTTTGCCATCAGCAGGTGCAGAATGGCATACTCCGTGGGCGTGAGGGACACAGGTTCCCCCTCCACGGTGACGGTTTTGGTGCGGTCGTCCAGAACGATGCCGCCGATGGTGATGCTGCCGCTGCCCTCCTCCGGGCGGCTGCCCAGCTGGGCATACCGGCGCAGCTGGGACCGCACCCGCGCCAGCACCTCCACCGGCACAAAGGGCTTGGTGATATAGTCGTCCGCCCCCACGTTCAGCCCCAGCACCTTGTCCTCCGTCTCGGACTTGGCGGTAAGCAGGATGATGGGCGCGTTGGAAAATTCCCGGATCTTGGAGGTCGCCGTAATCCCGTCCATCACGGGCATCATCACGTCCAGCAGAATCAGGTGGATGTCGTTGTTTTTGGCGATCTCCACCGCCTGGGTGCCGGTGAAGGCCTCAAACAGATTGTACCCCTCGGGGGTCAGGTATATTTTCAGCGCGTTGACGATATCCGGCTGATCGTCGCAAATCAGAACGTTGTACATATGGTTTCCCTTCCTCTCGTCATCTTTTTTTCTTATTATATCACCGGCTTCTTTAAGATGAAAGAGGTCTATTTCTTAAAATGGGATTAACATTTGAAAAAGCACCTTTTGCCAACTTCTGCGCCACATTTTTTCTTGCTATTTCCCCGTTCCCGTTTTATAATTACATCATTCAATTGTTACACCGAAGGAGTTGTTTTCCATGCTGAAAGATTTTTTTACCGCTCTGGGAACCGGCGCGCTGGATAAGGTGCTCCACGCCGTTCTCGTGCTGGTCATTGGCCTTCTGATCATTCGCGTCGTCACGAAGCTGCTTCAGGGGGGACTGGAAAAATCCAACCTGGAAAAGGCCGCCCACAGCCTGATTCTGTCTCTCGCCAAGGTGGCCATGTATATCCTGCTGGGTCTGAGCGTAGCCTCCAGCCTTGACATTGACGTTACCGGCATCGTCGCTTTGGCAAGCGTCCTGACATTGGCCGTTTCCCTGTCCCTGCAGAATATGCTCACCAACGTCATCGGCGGCTTCACCATTCTTTCCACCCACCCCTTCCACTCCGGCGACTATGTGGAGATCGCCGGGCAGTCCGGCACGGTGCAGGAGATCAACATGACCTACACCCGCCTCGCCACCTTTGACAACAAGCTCATTTCCATTCCCAACAGCGCCGTGGTCGCGGCGCAGATCGTCAACTACTCCGCCGCCGACACCCGCCGGGTGGATATCCCCGTCTCCGCCTCCTACGACGCCCCCACCCAGAAGGTCATTGACGCGCTGGTGCAGGCGGGAACCATGGACAATGTGCTCCTGACCCCCGCCCCCAGCGCCTGCGTGAGCAGCTACGGCGACAGCGCCATCGCCTACGCCCTCCGCGTCTGGGTGAAGACCGAGGACTACTGGGATGTGTATTTTGCCCTGACCCAGCGGGTCAAGGACGTCTTTGACGAGCAGGGCATCGCCATGACCTACCCCCATCTGAACGTACATCTGGATAAGTAAAGCATACCGCCCTCCCAAATGGGGAGGGCGGTACTGTGTGATAATCACATAGACAAAACTTCCAGCAGCGCCATGACGCCGATCCCCGGCAGCCCGAGGAATCCGGCCACCAGCACCGTCACGGCGTTGATGGGGAAATATGCCCCCGTGAAATCCGCGACGGAATTCAGCAGCCACAGGCACAGAAAACCGCACCCGGAGTGTACGCCGACCTTGAAGATCAGCTTCATGGGCATCAGCAGCAGCCGCACCAGCACCAGCGCGACAAGGGCGGGAATGAGCAACGTTACAAATTTTTCCATAGGCACCTCCGAATAATCAGGCTTCTTCCGGTTAAGCTACCTGCGGACAGCAAAGAAACGGGAACCAATCGTGACGACGGTTGCTTTCGCCCATTTCCTTTTCTGTCAAGTGTGTCGCCGAACGCGCAGCGGTATGACGCGAATGAGGAACTCTGAAAACAAGCTTCTTCTGCTTTCTCGCGGCATCAGACAGAATGTATTTTCTCTTTGATACCATTTTCTGATTAAAATACTTATTTTAATCGGAAGCGAGCGGGCAAAAAAGATTTGCGTTCAGCGATTCCTGCGCAGGGAGAAGGGAACGGCTCACCTGCGTACATTCTGCCACAGAATTTTTGCGAATAAACGAAAACCGGAGTACCGATGCACATGCCGCGTGCGCGTCGGCTCCGGTTTTTGTACTTGCTTTTCTCCCTGCCCACAACATCCTGTGTCCTGCCAAAAAAAATCTTCGTTTTTCTGCGAAATTCTCTGCCGCCCCGCCGTTGTCCCCGTTGGGAAGCTGTGGTATAATGACGGAAAATGACGTTTTCTGCGAGGCACCGAAATGATAACCGAACCTGTCAAAATTTCCCAGAGCGACATTCGCAGGCTGCTCTCCGCCGCCAATCCGGACGCGGCACTGCTGTACCTGTACATAAACGGCGGCAACCGCCCCGAGGGTGCGGAAGCCGACCTGCATTTCAGCGCCCCGCGCTACGGCTGCGCCGCCGCAACCCTGCGGCAGCTGGGTCTGTGGCCGGAGGACCGTCCCAGCCACATTGCCCCCGGCGAACGTCCCAGCTACTGCGAAAAGGACGTGCTGGACGCCATGGATTCCGACGACTCCTTCCGCAGCCTTTACGGCGAGGTGCAGCGTCTGCTGGGGCGGAGCCTGAACACGGAAGAGCTGAAAATTCTTCTGGGCTTTGTGCGCTACCTGGGGCTGACCGCGGACGTGATCTCCCTTCTGGTGTGCTACTGCAAGGAACGCGCCCGTCAAAGAGGGAGTCTGCGCAATCCGTCTCTGCGCACCATCGAGAAGGAAGCCTACAACTGGGCGGAACGGGGCATCGACACCGTGGAGGAAGCCGCCGCCTTTATCCAGGCACAGAACGTGCGCAATTCCCGGCTGTCCCGGCTGATGAACCTGATCCAGATCCGGGGGCGCAGTCTCACCGCCGCCGAGGAGCGCTATGCCCAAAGCTGGCTGGACATGGGCATGGACGACGAGCTGATCTCCATGGCCTATGAGCGCACCTGCCTGAACACCGGCGGCTTAAACTGGGCGTACATGAACAAGATTTTGCAGCGCTGGCAGCAGCAGGGCTTCCACAGTGCCGAGGACGTCCGCACCGGCGACCGGAAGACGAATGTTCCGAAGGGCGCCTCCGGCCAGCTGGGCGAAGCGGAGCTGGAAGCCATTCAGAAAGTATTGCAGGAGGGATAATTCGTGGGATACAGTGCGGAAGTGGTTCAGCGCGCCCGGGCGCGTCTTGCCCAGGCGAAGGAAGACCGGGAGTCGGAAAACAGACAGCACTTGGCAGAAGCCTACGCCAAAGTCCCCCGCATCCGGGAGATCGACATGCTTCTGCGCCGCACCATGGCACAGGCCGCCCAGGCGGCCTTTTTGCAGGGTTCCGACGGTCAGGCGCTTCTGGAACAGGCGCGGCGGGAAAACCTCAGCTTACAACAGGAACGGGCGGCGCTGGCCGCGGCGAACTTTGAGGAGGGCTTCTTGGACGAAAGCCCCATCTGTGACAAATGCGGCGGCAGCGGCTATGTGGGTACCACCATGTGCGAATGCTTAAGCGAGCTGTGCCGTCAGGAGCAGAAAAAGGAAATTTCCGTGCTGTCCAGCAGCCGGGAAACCTTCAGCCAATTCCGCCTGGACTATTATCCCGACGCCGTTGACCCCAAATACGGCGCCAGCCCCCGCACCATTATGGAGCGGACGCTGAACATTTGCCGCCGGTATGCCGCGACCTTCACGCCCAATGCGGGAAATCTCCTATTTATCGGCGGAACGGGGCTTGGAAAGACCTTCCTGTCGGCGTGCATCGCCCGAACGGTAACCGACCGGGGCTACAGCGTGGTCTATGAAACCTCCAACCACCTGTTCTCCAAGCTGGAGCAAGCCAAATTTGCCCCCAGCGAAGACACCCGCCGGGAAGCGGCCAGGCTGACGAACTGCGATCTTCTGATTCTGGACGATCTCGGAACGGAGATGCCCGGGCAATTCGTCACGGCCGCGCTGTACAGCCTGCTCAACGACAGAATGATGGCCGTCAAGCCCATGGTCATCTCCACCAACCTGAATGTGGACGAGCTGAGCCGCCGCTACTCTCCCCAGATCGCGTCCCGGCTCCACGGCGATTTCCAGCGGCTGACCTTCGTGGGAAACGACATCCGGGTACTGAAAAACAGAGGATTATGATGAAAACAGGTATTTTATTCGATTTGGACGGCACCCTTCTGGACACGCTTGCAGACCTTGCCGACAGCGTCAACCACGTTCTTGCGTCCTTTGGCTATCCTCCGCGCACGGTGGAGGAAGTCCGTCAGTTTGTCGGGAACGGCGCTGCCCGGCTCATCGCTCAGGCCCTCCCGGAGGGCGCAGACCCCGCCCCGGTGCTGACGGCGTTCCAGTCCTACTACAGCGCCCACTGCCAGGTCAAGACCAAGCCCTACGAGGGCATTCCGGAAGCGCTGTCCGCCCTTGGGGAACGCTACCCCCTCGCCATTGTTTCCAACAAGCCGGACGCGGCGGTGAAAACCCTCTGCGCCGGCATTTTCCCCGGCATTTATGCCCGGGGGGAAAGCCCCGACTGTCCCCGCAAGCCCGCCGCGGACATGGTATACAAGGCCATGGCATCCATCGGTGCCGAGACCTGCATCTACGTCGGCGACAGCGACGTGGACGTCCTGACGGCGAACAACGCCGGTGTCCCCTGCCTCAGCGTCCTCTGGGGCTTCCGGGACAGAGCTTGCATGGAGGCAGTGGGCGCAAAGCATTTCTGCGAATCCCCCGCCCAATTGGTCGCGGACATAGAGGAGATCATCCATGGCAAATGAGTTTTACGCCCTGATGGGCCGTATGCGCTACATAACCCGCTGGGGTCTGATGCGCAACACCTTTTCCGAAAACATTTCCGAACACAGTCACATGACTGCGGTGCTGGCGCACGCCCTGGCGCTGATCCGCCGGGACATCCTGAACCTCCCCGCCCCCGACCCTGACCGCTGCGCCGTGGCGGCGCTGTACCACGATGCTTCAGAGATTCTCACCGGCGACCTGCCCACGCCCATCAAATACTACAACCCGGACATCAAAACCGCCTACAAAGAGGTGGAGCGCATTGCAGGCAACCGTCTGCTGGACATGCTCCCGGCCGAACTGCGTTCCAGCTACACCCACTATGTTCTTGAGGACGACGCGGAGCTGGAACCCTTCGTCAAGGCTGCGGACAAGCTCTCCGCCCACATCAAATGTCTGGAAGAGCAGAAGGCGGGCAACACGGAGTTCGACTCCGCGGCGCAGCAGACCCTGGACGCCTTGAGAGCCATGAACCGGCCGGAGCTGGAGTGGTTCCTCAGCAACTGCCTGCAAGCCTTCACGCTGAATCTTGATCAGCTGTAATACTTGACGGTTGGCGGAAAATATGCTACCATACGTTGTGTCGATATACTGACATTTGTTATGTAATTTCATATCCCCCGTCATGGGGGAATTATGCCGCTGTGGTGGAATAGGTAGACACCCGAGACTTAAAATCTCGTTCTGGTTTCCAGAGTACCGGTTCGAGCCCGGTCAGCGGCACCAATAACAGGGATACCCCGCTGGGGTATCCCTGTTATTATATCTGGGTCAGGGCTCGAACCCATCTGAATGCAATGATCCGGTGGATCATTGCCAAACGCCGGCTGGACGGCGTTTGCTCCTTAATATAATCGAGCCCAGTCAGCGGCACCAAACCAATATAATCCGAACCAGGTCTTCCCAGTGGGAGATGGGTTCGGATTATTTGCCTTCTTTGAGAGATTAGAGAAAACACATATCCGGAACGGTGTTATTAAAAAACCGGAATTCAAATCCGAATGTCACGCAGAACTTTTTCCGCTTTTTCCTTGCGCGAAACGAATGTTTGTGCTATAATAACAAGAATTTGTCCGCCGTTTCTGGAATTTGTGGAAGGGAGGCGGCAAGGGAAACTGCGGTGAGATCGACCGGTTTCACTGGGATTTCCTTTTATAGGAGAAAAGGAGGGATTTTCTTGATTTTCGGCAAGCATATCAACGTCTATTACCGCAAGTACGCGCTGGCTCTGCTGACGGGGCTGCTGGCTCTGTTTACCGTGGACTATTTGCAGCTGAAGGTGCCTGAACTTTATCAGCTGGTCATCAACGGGTTGAACCAGGGATATATTGTGGAAAACGGCGTACAGGTGCCCTTTGATATGGCGTTCCTGCTGGACAGGATCTGCATGCCCATGGTCGGCATCATCCTTGCCATCGTCTTCGGTCGGTTCCTGTGGCGGGTAACGATCTTCGGCGCGGCGACCAGAGTGGAGACGGATCTGCGAGATAAGATGTTCCGCCACGCGGAGGATCTGAGCCGGGAGTACTACCAGGTGAACAAGGTAGGCAATCTCATGAGCCTGTTCACCAATGACCTGGACACCGTTCAGGAGTGCTACGGCTGGGGCTTCATGCAGTTCTTTGACCCCATCATTCTGTGTTCTCTGGCCATCACCAAGATGTGGCGCATGGATCACCTGCTCACCGTCCTGTCCCTGATCCCCATGGGTCTGCTGTTCGCCAGCGCCGCAGTGGTGGGCAGGAACATGACCAAAAAGTGGGACTACCGGCAGAAGTGCTTCTCCGACCTGTCCGACTTTGCCCAGGAGAGCTTTTCCGGCATCGCCGTCATCAAGGCCTTTGTGAAGGAGGCCAAGGAGCTGATGGCCTTTGAAAAGCTGAACCGGGACAGCGAGGACTCCAACATCGCCTTCACCAAGACCTCCGTGCTGATGCGGATTCTCGTGACCACCTTCGTGGAGAGCGTCATCTGCGTGATTCTGGGCTACGGCGGCTATCTGGTCTATCAGGGGAAGTTCAA
>CAKTKX010000056.1 GCA_934572365.1 uncultured Oscillospiraceae bacterium | reverse complement strand
GCCAGCTGGGCGATCCCGCCGGTTACGAGGAAGATCTGTACCAGACACCCGAGGGTCTGTACTTCCTGCACGTAGGCGGCGGAGAGACTTCCATCTACCCTGCCGAGGATATTGTCCGCCTGGCAAAGACCAAGGTCAAGGACTGGATGGAGAAGCATTAACACGATACATAGCGATGGGGGAGCCTGTGAAAACAGGCTCCTTTTTTCTTGACAAAGATGATATTATGGAAGCAGATGAATGCGTTAAAGGATGAACGTCAATGCGAAAAACTTTTTTATTCCCGGCTCTGCTGGCTCTGATGGTGCTGCTCAGTGGATGC
Organism: uncultured Oscillospiraceae bacterium; assembly: GCA_934572365.1. Taxonomy (GTDB): domain Bacteria; phylum Bacillota; class Clostridia; order Oscillospirales; family Oscillospiraceae; genus Faecousia. The sequence goes on along the minus strand of CAKTKX010000056.1, from coordinate 7,707 downwards.
CGGTCTCAGTCGCAGCCGGCGCAAATCGCCGCTACGACTTTGCCCGTGTACGAATTTACCTCCCGAATCTGCGCGGATACGCCCCTCACCGTCACCCGTCTGGTGACGGAAAGCGTGTCTTGTCTGCACGACTACTCCCTGAACGTCCGTCAGGTAAAGGCAGCGGAGGCCGCCCAGGTCGTTGTGATCTCCGGCGCGAGGCTGGAGGACTTTCTGGACGGTATTCTGGATGATTCGGATATCCTCGACTCCTCCGAAGGTATTGCCCTTCTGCATATGGAAGAGGAACACGACCACGGTCATGAAGATCATCACCATGAGGACGACCCCCACATCTGGCTCTCTCCGGAAAACGCAAAGGGGATGGCCGGGAACATCTGCGCGGGGCTTTCCCGGAGGTATCCCGAGTATGCGGACACATTTTCCGCCAATCTGGACAGCCTGCTGGAAGATTTGGACGCGCTGCAATGCTACGGGGAATCCAGCCTGTCCGACCTCAACTGTCGGAATCTTGTAACCTTCCACGACGGCTTCTCCTATTTCGCCCAGGCGTTCGATCTGACCATTCTGGAAGCGGTAGAGGAAGAATCCGGCAGCGAAGCATCCGCTCAGGAACTGAAACACCTGATCGGTATCGTCCGGGAGCATGATCTGCCCGCGATTTTCACCGAGCGCAACGGAAGCACCTCCGCCGCTGAGGTCATTTCCCGGGAAACCGGCGTGACCGTTTACTCATTGGACATGGCCATGGCTGGCGACAGCTACTTTGACGCCATGTACCGCAACATCGACACCATCAAGGAGGCATTGGGATGAATCTATCACATCACGGCGGTTCCTGCGGCCATTCCTGCTGCCTTCGGGTAGAGAATATGTCCGTGAAAATCGGAACCGACTGCATTCTGAAGGACGTGAACCTTCACGTCCACTGCGGCCAGATGGTCGCCATCATCGGCCCAAACGGCGCGGGGAAATCCACCTTCCTGAAAGCCGTTCTGGGACAGCGGGAATACGAGGGCGTGATTGCCTTCTCCGAGCCGGGGCAGCGGAGCAAAAAGCCCCGTATCGGCTACGTCCCCCAAAGCCCCGCCTTTGACCCCAGCGACCCGGTCAGCGTATCCGACCTGTTTGCCTGCTGCATGAGCCGCCGCCCCGCTTTTCTGGGTCTCGGCAAGGCCATGAAGGACACGGTAATGGAGTGCCTTTCCCGGGTACACGGGGAGGAACTGGTCAACAAGCGTGTGGGAACCCTCTCCGGCGGCGAATTGCAGCGGGTGCTGCTGGCGCTGGCGCTGGAACCCATTCCCAACATTCTCATTCTGGACGAGCCGCTTTCCGGCGTGGACGTGGAGGGCATGGAGACATTGATGGACATGCTGGACGAGATCCGCAAGAATTATGACCTGTCCATCCTGATGACCACCCACGATTTTTCCCTGCTGCCCCGGTACGCCGATCAGGTGGTGCTCATTGACCACGGCGTTCTGATTCAGGGCGACCCGCAAACCGTGCTGGATTCCGAGGAATTCCACCGCACCTTTCACATGAGAGGAGGCCGCGCATGAGTATCTGGTATGCGATCTGGGACGCGCTTCCCTTTGAAATGCTCCATTGGGACTTTATGAAAAACGCCCTGCTGGCGCTGCTGCTCATGGCGCCGCTGTTTGGCATTCTCTCCACCATGATCGTCACCGGGCGCATGAGCTTTTTCTCCGACGCGCTGGGACATTCCGCCTTTACGGGCATCGCCATCGGCATTATCTGCGGCGTGGCCGCCCCCATCTGGGCGGCGGTGGGCTTCAGCGTGGTGTTCGCCCTGCTGTTTTCCTTCGTCCGCAGCCGCTCCAATCAGGCGGCGGATACCCTGATTGGCGTGTTTTCCAGCTCCGCCGTTGCGCTGGGCATTTTCGTTGCCACCGTGGGCGGCGGCAGCTTTACCCGGTACAATAAGTATCTCATCGGCGACATTCTCTCCGTTACGCCGGGGGAGATCGGAATGCTGGCGCTGGTGCTGCTGGCGGTGATCGTTTTCTGGATTTTTTACAGCAACCGCTTGACCCTCACCGCCATTCACCCCCAGCTGGCGTCTTCCCGGGGCATTCCTGTGGGACTTTCCCAGACACTGTTCACCGCTGCCATCGCCGTTGTGGTGACGCTGTCCATTTCCAGCGTTGGTCTGCTGATCCTCAATTCCCTGCTGGTGCTGCCCGGCGCTTCCGCGCGGAACGTCGCCCGGAATCTGAAACAGTACCACGGTTTTTCCGTGCTGTTCGCGTTTCTCGCCGGGGTTGTCGGGCTGACGGTTTCCTACTATTCCGGCTGCTCCGCAGGCGCGGCCATCAGTCTGGGGCTTGCCGCAGTTTTCACGGTCACCTTCTGCTTGAGAAAGGTCAGAGCGTAATGGATACGGTCAATATTCGCATCATTGCCCGGATGCACAGCGACTTTGCCACCAAATTCGGCATTCCCCGGCAGAGCGGACTTGTGGAGTCCCTTCGCTCCACCATCGTCTTCGAGCCGGAATTCCGCAATCCCGACGCTTTGCGGGGCATCGAGGATTTTTCCCACCTGTGGATCATCTGGCAGTTTTCCGAGGCCGTCCGGCAGGGCTGGTCGCCCACCGTGCGCCCGCCCCGGCTGGGCGGAAACACCCGGATGGGGGTCTTCGCCACCCGCTCCCCCTTTCGCCCCAACAATCTGGGGCTGTCCAGCGTCCGCCTTCTGGGCGTGGAGCAGACCCGGGAATTCGGCACGGTTTTGCACGTGGGCGGTGCGGATTTGATGGACGGCACCCCGATTTTCGACATCAAGCCCTACATTCCCTACGGCGACTGTCACCCGGACGCCACCGGCGGCTTCACGGACACCGCCGGGGCTTTCCTGCTGAACGTCCACTTCCCGCCCGCGCTTTTGTCCCTGCTCCCGGAGGACAAGCGGGACGCCGCCATCGGCGTTCTGTCCCACGACCCCCGCCCCTCCTATCAGCGAAGCCCGGAACGCATCTACGGCCTGTCCTTCGCCGGGTACGACATCCGCTTCACCGTGGAGGAAAATGTCCTGACCGTGAGGGAAGTCCTGAAAAAATGACAATATCCCGGCGCTTTTCGCGCCGGGATCATTTGTTATCCGTTATGTCCCATAGCTTCCATTTCCGCCTGATGGTTTTCGATCTGCCCGGAAAGGGTCTGCGCGTTCCGGAAATAATCGCACACATTATGCACACGGCGGCGAATCTGTTCGTCAAAGTACAGACTGACTTTACCCTTCATAACGCCCACAAAATCGTCCAGATACGCGTCCAGATCGGTATAGAACAGGTCGGTCATGTCGTAGATCACGTACCGGTCGTCCTCATACACCTTGTCCTGCTCCATCTGGGAAAACGGGATGATGTTTCCGTAGATGAACGCATACGGGTTCTCCGCCGTCAGCGCGTCGCGCTCGTACACGAACAGGTAAACCACCGGGATGCACTGCCCGCCGTCCGTCTGCCCCTGATATTCCGGGAGCGCCGCCATGATTTGCAGGGACTGGTCGCTGCCCGTTCCGGAAAACGCCGCGCCCACCATCCGGTTGAATGCGTCAAGGGAATGGTATTGCTGTATCACCACCTGATACTGAATGTCCATGGGCAGCGTCTCGTCGAACACCTGTTCCCGGGGTGTCTGGACGAAAACATGGGGATCGACCGGGTGAACGAGCGTCCCATTCGTTTGCACCAGAAGCTCCTGCACCTTCTGCTGATATGCAAAATGCGCCTGTGTCATTGCCGGCGGTTCGTCCAGATAGGTGTCCTCAAAGTAGGATTTCAGATCGTCGGTAATGCCGTCCAGATTCTGTGCCGGTGCAGGTTCGGGCGGCGTTTCCGGCTCTGTTGGCGCCGTTTCTTCCTCAGGCTCAGAAAAGTGGAAGAAACACATCCAGTCGTGGCCGAACAGGAAATCATGATTTGTCAGAACCAGATAGTAGCCGGTCTCATCCCGCGTTCCCCATGTGCCGTTTTCCAGTGCCTTGATGTCGTAGGCTTCCGACAAATCCACCAGCATGGTGCCGCAGGAATGCGCCGGGAAGCGGGTATTCTCGACGCGCACCGTTCCTCCGGGCAAAGGCTCCACTTCCCCGTTCCGCCAGCCCATGAGCTTCACCTGCTTCTGGAATTCCAGCGACTTATCCGACCGGTTCACCACCTCTATGGATACGATCCCGTCCCCCAGATAGGTTCCGCCCAGGGACAGATCGTCCCCGCTAAGCCCCGAAAACAGCGTCCGGGCGCAGGACGCCAGCAGAAGCGCGCAGAGCACCGCCGCCAACAACAGATATGTTGTTTTCTTCGGAGACGCCGGACGTCCCTCATTCAGATTCACACCGGTTTTTTCTTCAAATGTCTGCCGGATATTATGTAAATTTTTCTTGGTAAATCGACTCATTCCGCACCTCCCCAGGCTTGCGACAGCTTTTCCCTGAGCAGACGCTTGCTGCGGTACAGGGAGTTGTCCACCTGCTTCACCGTCATTCCCAATGCGAATGCGATCTGACGCGGCTTCTGGTCGTAATAATACCGCCGCACCAGAATTTCCCGTCCCGGCTCGTCCAGAGAATTCACCGTTTCCAGCAGCTCCCGCCGGGTCTCCTTCTCCATGGCTTCCTCCTGAAGCCCCAGGGTCTGCGCCAGAACGGCCTCTTCCAGCGGAAGCACGCCCCGGCGGGTGATCTCCCGAAAGCGGTCAATTGCGCGGCTTCTCGCCACGATGCACAGCCAGCTTTTCAGGCTTCCCTTTTCGGGATCGAATTTTTCCGGATGCTCCCAGAGGTAGATGAACGTGTCCGCGACACATTCCTCCACATCCTGAGCGCACCCGACCTTCTCCAGCACCGCACTGGCAATCGGCCAGAGCAAACGGGAGTATTTATCGATGACCGCACTCACCGCCTGCTCGTCCCGGCGGGCGATTGCTTCGATCACGGCTTTATCCTTCACGGGCGTCACCTCGTTCCTTTTTTTGACCGGTCATACCCATAATACGGCGAAAATTTCAAAAACGCTTTTTTACGCGGGAATCGATTGCACTTTCCGGGGAAAGCTACCTTCGGAGGGATTCAACATGACGGAAAAACAATACGGCGCTCTGGTCGCGCGGATGGCGCCCAAATCGCCTATGTGGAAAGACTGCCTGAACGCGTTCTGGATCGGCGGGCTGATCTGCGTGGTGGGGCAGATATTCATGAACTGCTACGGCGCCTGGGGACTGGAAAAGCAGGACGCCGGGACAGCCGCGTCCATGACGCTGGTGGCGCTGTCCGCGCTGCTGACAGGCCTGAGCGTGTACGACGATATCGCCAAGCACGCGGGAGCCGGTACGCTGGTGCCGATTACGGGATTTGCCAACGCCATTGCCGCCCCTGCCGTGGAATTCAAGACAGAGGGCTTCGTGCTGGGTGTGGGCGCGAAAATGTTCACCATCGCGGGGCCGGTGATCGTGTACGGTCTGGCTGCAAGCGTGGTATACGGGTTCATTTACTGGCTGTACACGATTCTATAGGAAAAGCGCTGTCACCCCAATGGACGAGCGCATCAGACAGTTAACAGGCACAGCAGGATAATCCGCTGTGCCTGTCCTTGTATTTTTTATTGAATGCGAGTACCTCTTGCCTCTCCCTCTGGGAGCGGTGGCTGAGCGAAGCGAAGACGGAGAGGGGAAACTGGAGTGCAATACCCTCTCAGTCACCTGCGGTGACAGCTCTCCCAAAGGGAGAGCCAAGGGGGCGGCAGCGCTTTTTTACATCATTTCCGCTTCGTGCAGGTGCTTTGCCAGCTTGCAGGCGACCTCGGCACAGCGGTGGGCGGCGATTTTTTCAAACGTGGGATAGTCCATTTCCGCGCTGTCGTCTGCCTTGTCGGAGATGGCGCGGAGAATGACGAAGGGAACGCCGTTGCGGTAGGCCGTCTGAGCGATGGCAGCGCCCTCCATTTCCGTACACAGTCCCTGGGTGTTTGCCACGATTTTTTCCTTCACCGCCGGGTCGGCCACAAACTGGTCGCCGCTGGCGACCCTGCCTACCCGGGTGTGACCGGGATTTACCGCCTCCGCCGCCGCGAATGCGTAGCCGAGCATCGTGTCATCGGCGGGAAACGCGATGACGTCCATCCCAGGAACCTTACCGAAGGGATAGCCGAAATGGACGCAGTCAAAGTCATGGTACATGGCGTCCCGGCTCACCACAAGGTCGCCGATGTCCAGCTGGGCGCAAAGAGAACCGGCAATGCCGGTGTTCACCAGGTGGGTCACGCCGAAGCAGTCGCAGAGAATCTGCACGCACAGCGCAGCGTTGACCTTGCCCACGCCGCACTGCACCAGAACCACGGGAAGCCCCATCAGAACACCCTCGTGAAAGGTGGTGCCCGCTTTCTTGGAAGAGGTCACCTGCTCCATTTCGGCGAGAAGCGTCTCGACCTCCACATCCATTGCACCAATAATTCCCAATTTTGTCATCATTTTCTCCTTATTCCGGGTAAACCAGTCGGGTTTCGTCAATGTTTTCCAGCAGTGCGGCGTATTTTCTGCCCCAGTAATTTGCCATGGACAGGTTCATGTCCAGATAGTTGCCGCAGTCTTTCGGGCTTGCCCCCGGCACGTTCCCGCGATAATCCCGGATGAAGCGGAAGCAGTCCAGCACCAGCGGAACAACGTCTTTGGACGCATAATCCCCGGTCAGAAGAAGGTAAAACCCCGTCCGGCAGCCCATGGGGCCAAAGTAAAGCACCTTGTCCTTCCAAGTCGGCTCGTTCCGCAGGTAGGTTGCCGCAAGATGCTCGATGGTATGCACCTCCGCGGTGTTCATCACCGGCTCGTCGTTGGGCTTCGTCAGGCGCAGATCGAAGGTCGTCACCGTCTCAGTCCCCACCTTATCCTTCCGGGAAACATACAGCCCCGGCTGTAGTTTAATGTGGTCAATGGTAAAGCTGGTTATTTTTTCCATGTTGTTCCCTCCGAATGTTATTTTCCGGGCAAAAAAGTACGATAGGCGTCCAGTGCCGCAACGTCTCTGGCTTGCAGATACATTCTCTGAACAGTGGGATGCCGGGGCGACGCGATCAGGCTGTATGCATCCTCCAAAGAATGCCACTGAACCGTGGTGTCATTCCGTTTTTCCCCGTCGGTCAGGTGGGGCGAAAGCGCCTCCGTGTCGGTATATACGACATAATAGTAGGAAATCTGCGTGTAATCGCAGCTCCCCCGGTTCTCCTCCACAGCGCCCAGCTCCATGATTCCATCGCAGGTGCAGCCGGTTTCTTCATAGACTTCCCGCCGCAGAGCGGTCAGAGCATCCTCCCCTTCCTCGATACCGCCGCCAACAAGGGAGTACAGATTAAATTTCCCGGCATACATGACCGCGATCTCCCCGCGCCTGTTCACGACAACGGCTCTGGCAGTCAGGCGCGGCTTCGCCAGAGAAAGTCCCATCTTTCCTAAAATTTCCTGATCAGTGATCACTTTCAGCCGCCTCATTCTTTTTCCTCCGCATCTGAATTCTCTTCAAATCATACCATACGGGCAGTCCGATTGCAAGCAAAACCGCCAACAACCGGTGGTTGAGTCCATTTCAACCGCCGGTTGAGAGAAATTTCCGTCCATATTAACGAACATTTTATAGCTTTTTCGTCCCGGTTATGGCATGATATAGGCAGTTGCAACGACGGATACCCTT
>CAKTKX010000055.1 GCA_934572365.1 uncultured Oscillospiraceae bacterium | reverse complement strand
GCCCAGCATGGGGATGAAGGTCTCCCCGGTCTCCCGGAGGGTGCTGGAATAGGTGTTGGTCAGGGCGAAGGGCAAAAGTCCCCAGAGCATGATGGCCAGGTATTTAAGACCATACTCCAGCGCCCCGGCGGCGGAGGCGGCCTCGCCCTCGCCGGTAAGGTAAAGCCCGATCAGCCGAGAGCCGCCCAGCAGGAAAATAGCCGCGCCCACCAGAGAGATGACGATACAGATCAGGGACTTAAACCGGAAGGTGTGACGGATGCCCTCGTCATCCTTGGAGCCGTAGAACTGGGCGGTGAAGATACCCGCGCCGGAGCTGGCACCGAAAATGCACAGGTTGAACACGAACAGCAGGCCGTTGACGATGGAAACGCCGCTCATGGGAACGGTGCCAACCTGGCCAACCATAATGTTGTCCAGAAGGGACACAAAGTTGGAAATGCCGTTTTGGATAATAATGGGGACGGCTACCCCAAAGACACGGCGGTAAAACGCCTTGTCTCCGATGTAACGATGACGCATAAAAACCTCAAATCAGAATTTTTCAGACAGGGCTGGGCAGGCTCCCCGGAATGGGGGAGCCTGCCTGAAATGTACGCGTAAAATCAGATTTCCTTTCCGCCGATGAAAACGCGCTTGCTGGAATAATCCGCATTGGTGACGACAAAGTCCGCCAGCTTGCCGGTCTCGATGGTACCGACCTTGTCCGCTGCGCCGATGGCCTTGGCGGGGTTGAAGGTCGCCGCACGGACGGCCTCCTCCTCGGGGACGTTCCATTTAAGGACGTTTTGCAGGCAAGTCCACAGATTGGTGGCGGAGCAGGCAATGGTGCCGTCGGCCAGCTTGGCCACGCCGCCCCGGAGCCATGCGTCCTGACCGCCCAGCTGGAACTTGGTCCCCTCCGGCTCACCGGCGCAGCGGCCGGAGTCGGAGATCAGCACCATCCGGTCGCGGAACATGGTGAAGGCCAGACGGACGGAGGCGGGGTGAACATGGTAGCCGTCGCAGATGATCTCGGCCTGAACGCCCGGTGTTTCCACTGCGGCGGGGATGACGCCGGGGTTGCGGTGATGGATGGGGGGCATGGCGTTATACAGATGGGTCAGATGGGAGGCACCGGCATCGATGGCGGCTCTGGCATGGTCATAGTCGGAGTCGGTGTGGGCGATGGAGACGGTACACAGCTCCTTGGCCCTGGCGACGAATTCCGCCGCGCCGGGCAGTTCGGGAGCCACATCCACAATGCGGACAAGGCCGCCGCAGCCCTCGTACAGCTTCTGAAAGCCCTCAAAATCCGGGTCCTTCAGGTAGTCGGGGTTCTGAGCGCCCCGCTTTTTGTAGGAGAAGTAAGGTCCCTCCATCTGGATGCCCATAAGACGGGACAGTCCCTCGGGGGCTTCGGCGTGGAGCTGCTTGGCCGTGGCGAAGGCCTTTTCCAGCACGTCGTAGGGCAGGGTCATGGAGGCGGGGGCGAAGGAAGTGACGCCGCACTTGGCATAGAAGGCGGCCATCCGCTTGAGTCCCTCGTAATCGCCGTCGGAGAAGTCCGCGCCGGAATTGCCATGGCTGTGGACATCGATCAGGCCGGGAATGACGGTAGCGCCGCCCAGGTCGACAGCGTCAGCGGGAACGTTTTCGGGGAGGACTTCGCCGAACAGGCCGTCCCGCACGGCAAAGGCACCGGTATGGAACCGGAAATCGGAAGTAAAAATTCGCGCGTTTTTGTAAAACATGGTCTTTCTCCTTTTCGTGCCGAATATTTTTTCGTATGAGTATGGTAGCACGCCGCGGCGAAAAAAGCAATCCGGAATCGCGGAGTTTTCCTAAATCTTTTCCTTTGTCGAATTGCGCCGTGTTGCCCTTGACTTTTTCTGCTCGGGCGGTATAATGAATTAGGATATTTTCCAGAAAAAAGGAGCGGAAATTCTATGTATTATCATATGAACATTGCGGGTCTTGATCGGGACTTGCCCATCTGCCCGGTAAGCGATTCCCTGTACATCGCCGGGTTCGTGATTTTCGGCGACCAGGAGCTGACCGTGGCCTGCGCCCGGGAGCTGTTAAAGCGTGCACCGGAATATGACTACATCATCACCGCCGAGGCCAAGGGCATTCCTCTGGCTCACGAAATGGCTCGTCAGGCCGGGGACAAGAAGTACATCCTGGCGCGGAAAGCCCCCAAGCTGTACATGCGGGACGTTTTCAGCGTTTCCGTCAATTCCATCACCACCGCCAAGGAGCAGAAGCTGTACCTGGACGGCGCGGACGCCGCACTGATGAAGGGCAAGCGTATCCTCATCGTGGACGACGTGATCTCCACCGGCGAGAGCCTGAAGGCGCTGGAAACGCTGGTGGAAGAGGCCGGCGGCATCATCTGCGGACGGATGGCGGTTCTGGCCGAGGGCGACGCTCAGGAGCGTTCCGACCTGGTCTACCTGGAGAAGCTGCCCCTGTTCAACCCCGACGGCAGCATAAAGGAATAAGAGGAACCCCAAAAAGAGGAGAGATACGATGTATTGCAAGAATTGCGGTAAACAGCTGCCCGACGGTGCGCAGTATTGCGACGGCTGCGGCGCACGGCAGGTGGCCGGCGGCTACGTCACCTACACCCAGAACCGGGAGCCGAAGCCTTCCGTGAACTTCATCGACGCCGTCAAGCTGTTCTTCACCAAGTACGCGGACTTTAACACCCGCTCCAGAAGAAGCGAGTATTGGTGGTCGGTTCTGTTCTGCGCCGTTGCCAGCAGCCTGGCCGCCGGGATTTTGAAGGACTATGCCTGGATCTGGTCTCTGGTGGTTCTGATCCCCACAATCGCCATCAGTGTCCGCCGCCTGCACGACATCGGTAAGGCGGGTACCTGGTATCTGCTGAACCTGATCCCCGTGGTGGGTTCCATCATTCTGCTCGTCTGGTACTGCCAGGACAGCACTGCCGACAACCAGTGGGGTCCCAATCCCAAGTATTGATTCTTCCGACATACCAAGACAGGCGCTGCTTTTTGCAGCGCCTGTTTGTTGCTTGTTACGCTTCCATTTGCCGAACAATTTTCGTCAGCAGCAGCGCCTTGGCGAAGTACATGGTCTCGTAGCGGATGTATTGACCCGCGTTTTCGTCCCACAGGAAGCGCAGATTCGGCGGGAACTCGTCGTCCCCCAGCCATAGCTGAACGGCGACGCCCAGGCCGTCAAAAATCTCAAAGGCATAGGCCGCGTCCCCAACGGGAAGAGGCTTTCCCCCCAGCGCCAGACACGCCCGGCGGAAGGTGGGAAGATCGTTCTGGAACCGCTCCGCCCAGGGGTCGTGGCCGTCTTCCAGCAGCTTCTGGTGAAATTGCAGGCCGAAGTCCTGCATGGCCTTCCACCGCCCGCTGACGCGGCGGTCTTCCCGGCTGTCGCAGATCAGGTCGAGCAGCGTCATGACCTCCTCATAGCTGTTGCCGTCCCGCCACGCGCCGTCTTCCAGGCGCTGGATATCCCCGGTTTTCCTGGAGACCCGGTAGCCTTGGCCGAAAAATGTGGTGTATAGGAAATCCGCGTCCAGCTTTGCGTTCAGCTTTTTCGCCAGCGCTTCCGCGTCGTAGGTCAGAAAACAGGCCTTGGCCTGCTGCGCCTGAATGAGATAATTGTCCGTTCGTGCCATGGGTACCCCTCCCTCTCGGATTGCGGAAATTATACCATCTTTCGCCACATAAAGCAAGGAAACCTTAAGACTTTGCGTGTTTACTTTTGTTACTTTCTATGGTAAGATAAGGGGTACTTATCCAGATGCTGGCAGGAAACCGCAGAATTCCGCCGTTTCTGCACGAAAGGAACCTGATGGACTATGTCCCACGACTGCACCCGGGCGATCATTGATCTGGACGCCGTTTCTTCCAATTTTGACGCGGTCTGCCGCAAGGCCGGGGTACCGGTGATGGCCGTCATCAAGGCCGACGCCTACGGCCACGGCGCGGTTCCCGTCGCCCGGCTGCTGGAGGAGCGGTGTGCCTTTTTCGGTATCAGCTCCATGTCGGAAGCGCTGGAGCTGCGGGACGCCGGGGTCACCCGGCCGATATTGATCCTGGGCTACACGCCGCCGGAGGCTTTCCCCGACGCCGTTCATCTCGGCATCCGCCCCGCCATTTTCCGCCGGGAGGACGCAGAAGCCCTGTCCCGGGCGGCCGTGGAAGCGGGGGTTTCCGCACCGTTTCATTTTGCTGTGGACACGGGGATGAGCCGTATCGGCTTTCAGGTAACGGAGGCCGACGCCGACGTCTGCGCCGAAATCGCCGCCCTGCCGGGGCTGACCGCAGAGGGGCTGTTCAGCCATTTTGCCACTGCCGACAGCTGCGATCTCAGCCGCGCCCGCGCCCAGGCGGAGCGCTTTGACACCTTCGACGCCATGCTGAAGCGCCGGGGCGTCCACATTTCCATCCGCCACCTGAACAATTCCGCCGGGCTGATGAATTTCGACCGCCACTACGAAATGGTGCGCTCCGGCATCGTCACTTACGGCCTGTACCCCAGCGACGAAGTGGACACCGGCCTTCTCCCCCTGACCCCCGCCATGCGTCTGGTCAGCCGGGTCTCTTACGTGAAAACCCTGCCCGCCGGACGGGAGATCAGCTACGGCGGCACCTTTGTCACCACCCGCCCCACCGTGGTGGCCACCGTCCCTGTCGGCTACGCCGACGGCTACCGCCGCAGTCTGTCCGGCAAGTTTTACGTCCTGATTCACGGCCAGCGCGCCCCCATTCTGGGACGGGTCTGCATGGATCAGATGATGGTGGACGTGACCGATATCCCCGGCGCGGAGGCAGGCGACACCGTCACCCTGATCGGGACGGACGGCGACGAAACCATCTCCATGGAGGAAATCGCCGCCGCGGCCGGAAGCTTTAACTATGAATTTGCCTGCGGTATCAGTCGGCGGGTACCCCGGGTGTATCTGCGCGGGGGACAGGCCGTCCACACCGTACATTACCTGACCGATATCTTCCAGGAGGAATCCCATGGCACATAAACCGAAATACGCAAGACAGGAACCCCGCCGGAATACCGTGCTGAAGCTGCTGCCGCTGGTACTGGTAGCCATTGTCGCGGTGGTTCTGATCGTCCGCTCCGTGGGCAAGGGGAAGCCGGACGACGCCCCCACCACCCCGCCCACAACGGAGGAAACTCTGCCCACAGAGCCGATTGCCTCCGCCACCGTAGGCGTTCAGGGCGATCTGCTGATGCACAAGCCCGTGATCACCGCCTGCACAACGGAGGACGGCGGCTACGATTTTGCATCGATTTTCCGCTATGTGGCAGAATATACTGCTGCTTATGATTATTCCGTAGCCAATCTGGAAACCACTCTGGGCGGCGACGCCTATCCCTACCAGGGTTACCCCGACTTCAACTGCCCCGACGAGATCGTGGAGGCGGCGAAGGACGCGGGGATCGACATGCTGCTCACCGCCAACAACCACTGCTCCGACACCACCACCGAGGGCGTTCTACGCACGGTGAAGCGGGTACGGGAAATGGGTCTGACCCCCCTGGGTACCCAGCTCAGCGACGAGGAACCCAAGTACGCCGTGGTGGACATGAACGGCATCAAGGTGGGCATGGCGGCCTACACCTACGCTACCAGCGAGGTGAACGGACGCCCCTCCCTCAACTACGAGCCGGAGATCACCCAGGTGGGTCTGGTGAATTACTTCGTGGAAACCAATCTGGACGCCTTCTATTCCGAGGTACAGTCTCTGCTGTCCAAAATGGAAGCGGACGGCGCGGAAGCCACCATGCTGTACATCCACTGGGGAACGGAGTATTCCCTCCAGGCAGACGCCGCCCAGCGGATGATCGCCCAGAAAATGTGCGATATGGGCGTAGACGTGATCGTGGGCGGACATCCCCACGTGGTGGAGCCTATGGAGCTGCTGACCAGCGGCGTTGACTCCCGGCACAAAACGGCGGTCATCTACTCCCTGGGCAACGCCGTATCCAACCAGCGCCGTGACCTGATGACCCTGAACACCGGCCACACCGAGGACGGTGCGGTATTCACCGTCACCTTTGAAAAATACGCCGACGGCGAAGTGTATGTCGCCGACGTGAACGTGATGCCCACCTGGGTCAACCTGCGCAGTGTGGACGACAAGCAGGAATACAACATCGTCCCGCTGGAAGATGCCCGGCGGGAGGAGTGGCAGAGCCTGTACGGTCTGGACGCCGCCGCTCTGGCCAACGCCGCAGCATCCTACGACCGCACTATGAACATTGTCGGCCCGGGGCTGGAGCAATGCCGAAGCTACTATGCCCAGGAAAAGCAGACACGGGAAGCCCCCGCTGCTCCCACGGAAGAAGCAGCCTGACAAGGAGGAGAAACATCCATGTCCAAAAAGCCAAAGGAGAACAGTTCACCGGTCACGGTGCTGCTGACCGTACTGATTTTCTTCATGATCGCATTAACGGGTCTTGTGATCTGGATGTGCATCGATCTTACGAATAAAACGCCCCAGCCCACCGTCCGGACGGAGACGCAGATTTATACCCTTCCCACCGCTCCCCGGACAGAGCCGACGGAAACCGAAACGCAGCCCCCGGAGACCACTCTCCCGGAGCCGGAGCATGTGGTGGCCACGGCATCCGTCGGCACCATGGGCGATCTGCTGATGCACAAGCCGGTGTTCGACACCTGCCTGCAAAGCAACGGAAGCTATGATTTCAGCTCCATTTTCCGCTATGTGAAGGACATCGTGTCCGGCCTGGACTATGCCATCGCCAATCTGGAAACCACCTTCGGCGGCGACGATTACCCTTACCAGGGCAACCCTGCCTTCAACTGCCCCGACGCGCTGATCGACAGCGTGGTGGACACGGGCTATGACATGCTGCTCACCGCCAACAACCACGCGGGCGACACCATGGCCTCCGGCATCACCCGCACCATAGAGGTCATCCGGGGCAAGGGGCTCACCGCCCTCGGCTCCCAGCTGAACGCCGACGAGCCGAAGTACGCCGTGGTGGACGTGAACGGCATCAAGATCGGCATGGTGTGCTACACATGGGCATACAGCAGCAACGGCACCTCCTTCTCCCTCAATGGTCTTACCCCCATCAAGGACGAGGGGCAGATGAACTACTTCCTCAACAACGACCCCGGCAAGCTGTACACCGCGTCGGAACAGATTCTGGAACAGATGAAAGCGGACGGTGCGGAAGCCACCATGATGTTCATTCACTGGGGCGTGGAATATAACATCAAGGAAAATTCCCTTCAGGACACCATGGCGCAGAAGCTGTGCGATCTGGGCTTTGACGTGATCGTGGGTGGGCATCCGCATGTTGTTCAGCCGGTGGACCTGCTTACCAGCACCGTTGACCCCGACCACAAGACCGTGGTCATCTACTCTCTGGGCAACGCCGTATCCAACCAGAGAAACGGCTATATTCAAGCCGCGCCTCCCTACTATACGGAAGATGGCATTCTGTTCACCGTCACCTTTGAAAAGTATTCCGACGGAGCCGTGTATCTGCAAAGCGTGGACGCGCTGCCCACATGGGTGAACATGCGCACTGACGGGGCGAAGCAATATAACATCCTGCCGCTGGACGAGGACAATGACAGTTCAACCTGAACGACGCCATGCTGTCCTTCGCGAAGAAGTCCATGGAGCGCACGGACTCCATCGTCGGCGCAGGCATGGAAAAATGCCGGACGTATCTGGAGCAGCAGAAGGCCGACCGGGAAGCCTACTATCAGGACCTGGCCAGCCATCCAGGAACCTACGTTCCAAGCACCGTCCCGGAGGAAACCGCCGGGGAAACCATCCCGGAAACCACCGCCGTCACCGCTCCTGCGGCATAACAAACCCTACCCAAATACCGTGCCGCGGCAAACGTCAGTTCTGCCGCGGCACGGTTTTCGTCTGCCGGAACGGAAAACGAAACTTTCCCGGGAAAAAACGGATATAATCCATTGACATTGCAAAAATTTACGGTATAGTAGTATTTGTTGTATTTCGGCATAAAATAAAGGAATCTCTGACTAAATCGGCGAGAGCTGACAGCGAGAGATTTTTCCCCAGACGAAGGTTTCAAAAGTGGAGGAATACTTTGTGTACCCGCAAAGGGTATGCCGCATCCGTAAGCCAGCTTGCGCTGGCAACGGCTGCGCTAT
>CAKTKX010000054.1 GCA_934572365.1 uncultured Oscillospiraceae bacterium | reverse complement strand
AGCGTGACCAGCGGCATCGTGAATCTGGTGGTCAGCATCGCCTTTGCCATTTACTGTCTGGCGCGGAAGGAAATTCTGGCGCGGCAGGGGCGGCGGATCCTCTATTCCCTGATTCCGGAGAAAGCCGGCGATGAAATCATCCGGATTCTGCGGCTGACCAACAGCACCTTCTCCAACTTTATTTCCGGGCAGTGTTTGGAAGCCTGTATTCTGGGCTGCCTGTTCGCCGTGACCATGGCGATTTTCCGGATGCCCTACATTCCTCTGGTCAGCGTCATCATCGCAGTGACGGCGCTGGTGCCGGTGGTGGGCGCGTTCGTTGGCTGCGTGCTGGGCGCTTTCTTCATTCTGGTGGATAACCCGCTGCAAGCATTGACCTTCGTGGCGATGTTCCTGATTTTGCAGCAGCTGGAAAACAACCTGATCTACCCCAGAGTGGTGGGGACGTCCATCGGCCTGCCCGGTATGTGGGTGCTGGTGGCGGTCACTATCGGCGGCGAGTTGATGGGCGTGTTCGGAATGCTGCTGATGATCCCGCTGGCGTCGGTGCTGTACACCCTGGCGCGGGAGTTTACGGACAAGCGCCTTGCCCAGCGGAACATCCCGGAGGAAAAGCTGCAAGACCACCCGCCGGAGCTGCAATCCCGGTTCAAGCAGAACCGGGAGCGGAAAAAACGTCGCCGTTTGCAAAAAATGAAGGAGCAGTTTCTGAAAAAACAGAAGGAAAAAGAAGATCAATAAATAATTCGGGAGGGGCGTCAGCCCCTCCCGAAAACTTTTTACTTGATGACCCGGACTTTCAGAACGCCGTCAATCTGCTTCAGGTGCTCCACCGCATCCGCAGAGGGGTGGCGGTCAAGATCCAGCATGGTGTAGGCGTATTCGCCCCGGCTCTTGTTCATCAGACCGTCGATATTGATGTTCTCGCCTGCGATGGCGGCGGTGAACCGACCCAGAGAATTGGGGATGTTCCGGTGCAGCAGGGTGATGCGCCCCTCGGCGCGGCAGATGCCCATGTCGCAGTTGGGATAGTTGACGGAATTCTTGATGTTGCCGTTTTCCAGGTAGTCCATCAGCTCCTGCACGGCCATCTTGGCGCAGTTGTCCTCGGACTCCTCCGTGGAAGCGCCCAGATGGGGGATGGCGATGCAGCCGGGCATCTTGGCGGTTTTTCCGTTGGGGAAGTCGGTGACGTACCGGGCGACCTTGCCGGAGGCCAGGGCAGCCGCCATGGCGTCGTCGTCCACCAGCAGGTCACGGGCGAAGTTCAGGACGATGACCCCGTCCTTCATCTTGGCGATGGCCTCGGCGTTGATCATGCCCTTCGTGTCGTCCAGCAGGGGGGTGTGGAGGGAAATGATGTCGCACTGGGAATAGATTTCGTCCCGGTCGTTGACCCGGACAATGTGGCTGTCCAGGTGCCACGCTGCTTCAATGGAGATGAAGGGGTCGCAGCCGTAGACGGTCATGCCCAAATTTCTGGCGGCATTGGCCAGAGGGCCGCCCACCGCGCCCAGGCCGATGACGCCCAGATTCTTGTGGCGAATCTCATGACCGGCGAATTTGGACTTGCCCTTTTCCACCAGCTTGGCGATATCGGGGTCGTCCTTGACGGTCTGCACCCAGTTGATGCCGCCCACCACGTCCCGGCTGCTCAGGAGCATACCGCACAGCGCCAGCTCCATCACGGAATTGGCGTTGGCACCGGGGGTGTTGAACACCACAACGCCCGCTTCGGCGCAGTCGGACAGGGGAATGTTGTTGACACCGGCACCGGCGCGGGCGACGGCCAGAAGGCTTTCCGGCAGAGCCACATTGTGCATGTCGGCAGAGCGCACCAGAACGCCGTCGGCCTGATTCCGGTCGTCCGTGATGGTGTAGTTATCCGTCAGAAGGGCGGTACCCTTGGGGGATATCTTATTTAAGCAATGAATGTGATACATAATTGTCCTCTTTTCAGCGATTTTCCTTCTCGAACTGCTCCATGAACTGCACCAGCTTGACGACGCCTTCCATGGGCATGGCGTTGTAGATGCTGGCGCGCATACCGCCGACGGTGCGGTGGCCTTTCAGGCTGACGAAGCCTGCGGCTTCTGCTGCTTTGACAAATTTTGCGTCCAGCTCCGCATCCCCGGTGACAAAGGGGACGTTCATGAGGGAACGGTCTTTTTTCACCACGGTGCCGTGAAAGAGCCGGCTGGCATCCAGAAAATCGTAAAGGACTTTGGCCTTTGCCACGTTGCGCTCCCGGATGGCTTCCAGACCGTCCATGGACAGCAGCCACTGGAACACCTTGCCGCAGATGTAAATGCCGTAAGCGGGGGGCGTGTTGTACATGGAGCCGTTGTCCGCATGGGTCTTGTAGCGGAGCATGGTAGGGGTTCCGGGCAGCACGTCCTCGGTGATCAGGTCTTCCCGGATGACGGCAATGACCACACCGGCGGGGCCGATGTTCTTCTGCACGCCGCCGTAAAGCATTCCGTACTTGGTCACGTCCACCGGCTCGGACAGAAAGCAGGAGGAGACGTCGGAGACCAGCGGCTTGCCTTTGGTGTTGGGGAGCTGCCAGAATTTGGTGCCGTAAATGGTGTTGTTTTCACAGATGTAGACATAGTCCGCGTTCTCGTCGATGGGCAGGTCAGAGCAGTCGGGGATATAGGAAAAGGTCTTGTCGGCGGAGGAGGCCACCGCATTGGCGGCGCCGTACATTTTGGCCTCCTGCCATGCCTTTTTCGCCCACTGGCCGGTGATGATGTAGTCGGCGACTTTTGTTTTCATCAGGTTCATCGGCACCATGGCGAACTGCTGGCTTGCGCCGCCCTGCATGAACAGGACTTTGTAGTTGTCGGGAATTCCCATGAGGGTGCGCAGATCAGCCTCCGCCTGATCGATGATGGCCTGATAGGTCTTGGAGCGATGGCTCATTTCCATGACGGACATGCCGGTTCCCCGGTAATCCAGCATTTCAGCGGCGGCTTCCTGCAAAACGCTCTCCGGCAGGACTGCGGGGCCTGCGGAAAAATTATAGACTCTGGACATTATTTCTTCCTCCCTTGATCTGTTGAACCGGCTTACTTGCACAGCAGCCGCTCAATGAGCCTGTAGCCGTTCGGCTCAAAATTGCCGGTGGCTTCCGCTTCGGCTTCGGTGTATTTCTGAATGGATTTGCGCTGACGGGTGCTGTCGTACAGCACGTAGGGTACCGGGTCGCCGGTGTGGGTGCGCAGACGGATGGGGGTGGGATGGTCGGGAAGCACCAGCATCCGGAAATCCTCCCCCGCGTCCTCCATGGCCTTCTTCACCGGGGCAATGAGTCGGCGGTCAAGATACTCGATGGACTGGATTTTCTCTTTCAGCAGTCCCTGATGACCCATTTCGTCCGGGGCTTCCACATGGACATAGACGAAATCGCAGCCGTCTTTGGTCAGGGCGTCGATGGCGGCCTGCGCCTTGCCCTCAAAATTCGTGTCGATGGAGCCGGTAGCACCCGGAACCTGATAAACCTTCATCCCTGCGCCCACGGCAATGCCCTTGAGCAGGTCTACGGCGGACACCATAGCGCCCTTCAGGCCGGTTTTCTCAGTAAAGTTTTGCAGGGAGGGCTTTGTTCCCGCGCCCCAGAACCAGAGGGAATTGGCCTTGTTTTTGCCTTTGGCCGCCCGCTCCAGATTCAGGGGGTGAGTGTTCAGAATGGCAAAGCTCTTTTCCATCATGGAGCGCAGCTTGGTTTCCTGAGGAAGATAGGGGCCGATGACGTGGGTCAGATGGTCGTGAGGCGGCTCCAGCTGGGGCATAACCCCGTTTTTCCAGATGGTGATGTGGCGGTAGCTGGTGCCGGTGTAGTACTGAAATTCGTCGCTGTTGAAGGCTTCCCGAATGGCGTCCATCAAAATGTCCGCGTCGGCGGTGGAGATTTCGCCGGAGCTGTGGTCAAGAATGGTCTTTTTGGCGTAGGGTTCTTCCTCGGTCAGCGTTACGATGTTGCAGCGCAGAACGATGTCCGTCGGCTCCATGGCGACGCCTACGCTCAGTGCTTCCAGAGGAGATCGTCCGGAGTAACAGACGGCGGGATCGTAGCCCAGAACGGACAGGTTGGCCACGTCGCTGCCGGGAGCCATCCCGGCGGGGACGTTCTGCACCATTCCCATTTCGCCTTTTGACGCCAGTTCGTCCATCACAGGCGTTTCCGCGCAGGCAAGGGGCGATTTTCCGCCGAGGGCATCAATGGGTTCGTCGGCCATGCCGTCCCCCAGAATCACAATGTATTTCATAACCTCTCTCCTTTTATACAGCGTCCATGTTGTGGAGACAAATGTATATTATTTCTATGATACCATTGATCCCTTAAGAATACAATATGAAATAATGCCAGAAAATGTGAGGAAATTTTGAAGATTGGTGGACAAATTGTCACATCCTGCAAATCGGGGACAGCTGGTTTTTATTGAGGATAGACAAATATATGTGATAGAATATGCAAAATCCGAGCCTGAAACAGGCTCGGATGTGGGGGAAAGGGTCAATTCAGATTCAGCTTTTTGTCCACCAGGAAGTACATGAGGATATACCCGACAACTGCGAGGATGAGATTGACGATTGCCAGAAGACCCAGCAGGCTGTTGGGACTTTCCGCAAGCTTTACCATGCTGACGCCGGTAAAGGTAAGATCGACGACGTGCAGGATGTAATAGAAGGCGACGGCGGCGAGGATCTTATGCTTCTTGGCTACGAGGGAACCGATGGTCACGGCAAGCATAATGAGAATCAGCTCATTGGAAAAAGCGACGATTGCGTTCACAAGGAGAAGCCCGAAGGCCTGAAGCACATCCGCCTGGGTGAACCGCGCCCAGAGTTCGGGAAACTCCTGCCACAGAACGTGGATACCCTCCCGAAGATCTTTAAAATCCGGCACGACGCACAGCCCCATCAGAATCAGGCCAATGACACTGACGGCGGCCACGGCAATCAGGTTGACGGCGCTGGTGAGGAAGCTGGAAAGCAGCACCTGATGGGTGGTGACGGGGAGGGTGAAGGTCAGATAGCCTTCATCGGTGAAGCGGCTGCGGTAGAAGCGGACGATCTGCACGATCAGCGCCGCCACACCGCAGACGACGAAGAACAGCACGGCCGCGGTAATGGCCAGCGTACACAAAACCTCCAGCCACTCCTTCGGAGCGCTGGCACCCACCAGATACCGGATGGCGACGCCGCCCAGCAGCCCGGCGCCCACCAGACTCAGGCACAGAATGCCCAGCACGTTCCAAGTGGAACGGAATTCCATTTTCAGCAATTTGGCAAACATTTGAATACCTCCCGGAACAGTTCATCCAGCGACTTGCCGGTCTCCTCCCGCACGGCGTCCACGTTTCCGCCCTGCAAAATGCGGCCCTGGGACAGGAACAGATACTCGTCCAGTACCCGCTCCACGTCGGCAATCAGGTGGGTTGAGATCAGCACCGTGGCGCTGGGGTCGTAGTTTGTGATAATGGTATTGAGAATGTAATCCCGTGCGGCGGGATCGACGCCGCCGATGGGTTCATCCAGCAGGTACAGCTTCGCGCGGCGGGACATCACCAGAACCAGCTGAACCTTTTCCTGATTGCCTTTGGATAAGGCCTTGAATCTGGCGCTCAGGGAAATGTTCAGCGCGGAGAGCATTTCCTCTGCCCGCGCCCGGTCAAAGTCCACGTAAAAATCCTGAAAGAAATCCAGCTGCTGCTCCACCCGAACCTGACGACTGAAATAGGGGCGGTCAGGGAGATAGGAGACCACGGCCTTGGTGGCCGTCCCGATTTTATTGCCGCAAATGGTGATCTCGCCCGCCGTGGGGGTCAGCAGACCTGCGGCCAGCTTGATAAAGGTGGTCTTTCCGCTGCCGTTGGGGCCAAGAAGACCGACGATCTTTCCCTGAGGCAGGGTCAGATCCAGATTGTCCAGAGCCAGCGTGCTGTGATAGCGCATGGTAAGGCCGCTGGCGGTCAGAACAGTTTGTTCCATGTTATTCCTCCTTCTTCGTTTCCAGACCCAGCAAAAGCTGGGCCGCCTGTGTTGGCGTTACGCCAAACGTCATAAATTTCTCGGCACATTCCCGGGCGAGTTCCTCCAGCGTCTGCTCCCGCATGGCGACGAGAACGGCTTCATCCTGCGTGACGCTGCGGCCGCTGGTGCCGCCGCTGACGAGAAGACCTTCCCGCTCCAGCTCCGTCAGGGCGCGCTGCATGGTGTTGGGGTTTACCTGCGCCTGAGCGGCCAGATCCCGGACGGAGGGGACTTTTCCTCCCGGGGGCAGCTCGCCTTTCAGGATCGCACCGCGGATCGCTGCCATGATCTGCTGATATACCGGACGGTCACCGGCAAATTTCCAGTTCATAGACACCTCCTGATTTGTACTACTGTATTAGTGCATTAATACAATAACACAGCGATAAGGAATTGTCAACCCCATTTTTCAAAAAACACAAAAAAAGCGGCTTCCCGGCACAAGCCGGGAAGCCAACAGGAAATTATTCAGCTGCATTGGCCAGCCTTCGGTACACGACAAAGAAAGCGGCCAGCTGGGCAAGAAAGGTAATGACCCAGGAGACGGTGTAGGAGAAGAACAGGCATTGGGGCGTGTGGAATTCGGGAACCTGGAAGATAGTATAAATCCAGACGATACGCATTCCGCACACGCCAAGGATGGAGATTAGCATGGGAACGAAGGACGCGCCGATGCCCCGCAGCGCACCGGTGGTCACGTCCATCAGACCGCATATGAAATAGGGCAGGCAGATATAGGCCATCCGGATCAGGCCGTAGGAGATGGCCTCGGGGGAGTCGGTGATGTAAATGGAAAGCAGCGTGGAGCCGAAGGCGTAAACCAGCGACCCGAGAACCAAGCCCACCACCGTAACGCACCCCAGGCAAATCCAAAGGGTCTGCCGCACCCGGCGGTATTGCCGCGCACCGGCGTTTTGGCCGGCGAAATTCACCGCCGTCTGCTGAAACGCATTGAGACAGACATAAACGAAGCCCTCAATGTTGCCGGAAGCGGCGTTGCCGGACATGAACACGTCGCCGAAGGAGTTCACCGACGACTGGATCAGCACGTTGGAGATGGAGAACAGGGCGCTTTGGATGCCCGCAGGCAGGCCGATGCGGAGAATTTTTTCCAGCTGGGGCTTGTAAAAGTGCATTTTGCTGAGATACAGCTTGCAGGCGTCCGTCCTGCGCATCAGGGCGATGACCACCAACACGGCGGAAAGCGCCTGGGAAATGATGGTCGCCAGCGCCACACCGGCCACATTCATATCGAACTGAATGACGAAAACCAGATTCAGAATCACATTCAGGATGCCCGCAAACAGCAGGAAGATCAGCGGGCTTTTGGTGTCGCCGGCGGCGCGGAGAATGGCGGCGCAGAAGTTGTACACCATGTTGAAGGTGACGCCGCCGAAAATGATCCGCATGTAGACGGAGGAGAGGGGCAGCACGGTGTCGGGCGTCCCCATCATGGCGAGAAAGGTCTCGGAGTAGGCGACGCCGATCACCGTCAGCACCACGCCGCTTATGATGGCGGTTGGCAGGGTGGTATGTACCGTGCAGTGAACGACCTGATCCTCACGGCTGCCAAGGCCGTGAGCAACGGCTACGCCCGCGCCTACGGACAGGCCAATGAAGAAATTGACCAGCAGGCTGGTGATAGCGCCGGTAGCGCCCACCGCTGCGACGGACACGCTGCCGCAGAACTGCCCCACCACCACAAGATCGGCCGCGTTGAACAGCAGCTGCAGGAGGCTGGTCAAAATAATGGGAACGGTATATTGGATGATGTTCAGAAACAGCGGCCCTTCCAGCATGTTCCTGTTCGGCTTATTCAAGCAAAGCACCTACTTTCTGTTTGCAGGAATATTATAGCGATTTTTGGGGAAAACGCAAGATGAAAATATGAAATTTGCCGGAAAATCCAGGTTATTGCAGATGCTCGCAGGATTCCTGATTGAAGGCGAGGGGGTCAAAGGTGATGATGGTGTGGTAGATCTTGCCCTCCCGGGTGCGCAGCGCTTCCTCAAGCCTGGACTGAATGTCCTGTTTCGTGAGCTTGATATCCTGGGGGACGGCGATGTCAAAAATGAGATTGGTGTGTCCGCCACCAGGAACCATGCGGAAATCGTGGGTTTTCAGCCGGGA
>CAKTKX010000053.1 GCA_934572365.1 uncultured Oscillospiraceae bacterium | reverse complement strand
AAGAACTTCATTATCACGCAGGAGGAACTGACTATGAAATACGGATTTGGCATCGATCTCGGCGGCACCACCGTCAAGATCGCCTATTTTGACGAAACGGGAAAAATGCTGGAAAACTGGGAAATTCCCACCGATACGTCGGAAAACGGCATCCGGATAT
This sequence comes from uncultured Oscillospiraceae bacterium, assembly GCA_934572365.1. Taxonomy (GTDB): domain Bacteria; phylum Bacillota; class Clostridia; order Oscillospirales; family Oscillospiraceae; genus Faecousia. The sequence continues at coordinate 8,026 of CAKTKX010000053.1, read as the reverse complement.
TGCCGGATATCGCGGCGTCCGTCCGGGCGTTCCTGACGGAGCGGAAAATCGCGGATTCCGATATCCTGGGTCTGGGCATCGGCGTCCCCGGCCCCGTCAACGCAAAGGGCGTGGTGAACCGGTGCATCAATCTGGGCTGGGATGTGTTCAACATCGCCCAGAAGCTCACCGAGCTGACCGGCTTCCCCGTAAAGGCGGGCAACGACGCCAACGTGGCGGCGCTGGGCGAATTCTGGAAGGGCGGCGGCCAGGGCTGTGAGAATATGGTCTTCGTCACCCTGGGTACCGGCGTGGGCGGCGGCATCGTGGTGGAGGGAAAGCTGCTCCACGGCGCTCACGGCTCTGGCGCGGAGATCGGCCACCTCGTCCTGAACCGGGACGAGACTGTCCCCTGCAACTGCGGAAAGCGGGGGTGCGTGGAGCAGTACTGCTCCGCCACCGGCATCGTCCGTCTTGCCAAGCGCCACTTGGACAGCACCGACGCCCCCAGCTCCCTGCGGTCGCTGGAAAACCTGACCTGCAAGGACATCTTCGACGCGGGCAAGGCTGGGGACAAGGAAGCCCTCATCATTCTGGATCAGTATTACGCCTACATGGGCGAGTTCCTGGGCAACGTCTGCTCCACCGTTGACCCGGAGGTGGTGGTCATCGGCGGCGGCGTCAGCAAGGCGGGACAGGTGCTGATCGACGGCATCATTCCGTATTTCCATAAGTACGTGTTCCACGCCGCCAGCGGCGCACGGTTCACGCTGGCCTCCCTCGGCAATGACGCGGGCGCATACGGCGCGTTCAAGCTGGCGCTGGATGCTTTTCACGGCTGATATCTGTATCGAAAACCGGTATCGGGGGTAGATATATGCCGAAATCAGAGAGTTTTTGTTTGATTTTTGTTGTTGTGCTTATGATGTCTGCCTGCGGCCGTCAGGCGAGTACACCGAGCGAAAGGGAGACTTCCAGCCCTTCAGCGGAAACCGCCCCAGAGACTTCCTGCCTCTTAACGGAACCCACTCCGGAAAAAGTTTGGACAGAGCAGGAAATTGCTTCCATGTTTTATCGCATGAACCGAAACGGAGAATTTGAATACATAGACTGTGTTTTGGTGGCGGATAAAGCCAGTGACCGTGTGGGAGCCGTTCTGTTCTGGGATCCGGACGAGGAAACAACGAATGTTGCTTTTTATGACGAAGATGGTTTTGCGAGCCAGTGCGGCGTTTATGCAAAGCCTGCGCCTGATTCGGATTTTGAATATCTGGGCGACGGTAAAGTAACATTTCAGCTGGAAACGGAGGGCGGCGTGGTTTACCGTCATGCGCTGACGATTTCTGTGGATGGAAGCGACGTGTTTTTTGTTTCTGAGGACGATTTACAAGACAGGGAGAATTGAAAAACGGTTTTGGAAAGAATCCGAAAGCGGGGCGTATCGCGGCATTGCCGCATGATACGCCCCGCTTTTTTTCTTGCAATCTGTCGGATCATGTGATATGCTGTTCGTGGTGCTGCCAGCAGCGCCCCGGTAGGCGGTTCCCCTCGATTTTTTCGGGGGTGATGCTTCTTTTGCCCCCGATCGAAAGAAAGGGGCGGTGCGTCGTGCAGCGAATAAAAATAAAACGATTGCCGGTGGCAATCGCTCCTCAATTTATAGCAAATATGGTTACATGGGAAGCGTTATTTGCTTTTTGCATGGTCATTGTTGCTATTATCTCTCTGGTCATCCAGATACATGATAACAAAAAGAAGTAGCTGCCTAAGCTCCACAGCCCGCAGCTACTTCTTTTAGCCAAGTTGGGGAACCGACCTACTGGCAGCACCCCCGCATCTATAGTATAGCCCTAAAACAACAGCCTCGCCGACCGGCGAGGCTGTTGTTGAGTCCTTATTCGGAGTCCACCATTTCCTGACGCAGCTCGCTGCGGCGCACCAGGAAGCGGCGGATGGCGAACAGTCCCGCAATGCAGGCGATGCACGCCACATTGCTCCAGGGGTCGTCGTGGCTCAGAATCACGTGACGGGTGATGGCTACGGTGAGCACCTCCAGAATGTTGGCGGGGGTGGTGTCGATCAGCATCCGCACGAATTCCAGTCCCACCACGATGGACAGCAGGTTATGGAGCATGTGGCTGACGTCGGCAAAATATGCCGTCCCTTCGGTGACCATGTTCACTACCTCAATGCCCAGCGCCCCCACCAGCGCAATGAGGGTGATCCCGGCAATGATCCACTCCATGATCTTCAGCGCCCAGCGGAAAAACTGTTCGGTCTTTCGGTCGCGCTTGGCTAATTTGTCGATCTTTTCCTGCACATTGGGGTCGTCAGAATGGGTTGTCTGGAGCATGGCAATACCTCCCGGCGATGTTGTATTGCCATTATACACGATTTTCCTCTGAAATGGAAGCCCTTTCTTTACCAGAACTTATATACTTTACTTCCGGTAGTGCTTCCGCATCTCCGCTCTTGCCGCTTCCACTTCCTCGTGAAGCTCCCGTGCGGACATCCGCAGAACGCCGCTTCCGAAGGAGGACAGCTGCACCAGACCGTCGGAGGACGCCACCCGGACGGCATAGTCCCGGCCGATCTCGTGAGCAAGCGCTTCAATATAGGCATCGGCGGTCTGACCTTCTTTGGTGTAGACCACCTGGATGTTGTGGAACTGGCTCTTTTCGCCGGGATTTCCCTTCTGCTTGTAGCCGTCAAATACCACCACCAGACGGCATTTGGTGAAGCCCGCGTAGCTGGAAAGCCGGTCGCACAGCTGCCGCCGGGCGGCGTCCAGATCGTCCTTGGCCTGCGCCGCCAAATCCTCCCAGGCGAAAATTACATTGTAGCCGTCCACAATGATGTATTTCTGCCGGGGCGTCCGGATGGCGACGTCGTCAGCCGCCGGGCGGTTGGAGACGCCGTAGACGGGACGGCGAATGGGGCCGAACTCCCGCTCCATGATCTTTTCCAGTTCCTTGTCGTCCAGGCGGACGTTGCGGGTGATAATCTCCGGTGCTTTTTCCTCCTTCAGGCCGCTTTCTAAGTGCATATAGTCCTTCACCTGGTTCCACTTGACGGTAAAGCCCGCCCCGTGGGCGCAGAAGACGGAGTCCGGGGTATTGACCAAATCGGCCTCCGGGTCGTAGCCGGTTTCCGCGACCACGGCGTCGGTATTGTGGCAGGGGGCGTAGCCGTGAAGGGTCAGCTGCATCCGGCCAAGTCCCTGGGTGTAGGCCGCCAGGGTGTCGGCGTAGTCCTTGATCTCCGATGCCGGGACAAGCCCTTTCAGCGTGGACAGCGCTCCGGCGGCCTCCGGTGCGTCGAATTCGCCGCCCATGGCGCGGATGTCCGTAATGGCGCGGCCGATCTGCTCCGTGGGCATGGCAAGGCAGAATTCGTACCATGGCTCCAGCAGGACGGATCTCGCCTGCATCAGCCCTTGACGGACGGCCCGGTAGGTCGCCTGACGGAAATCCCCGCCTTCGGTGTGCTTTAAGTGTGCCTTGCCCACCAGCAACGTGATCTTCATATCCGTGATTGGCCCGCCCACCAGGACGCCCCGGTGGATTTTTTCTTCCAGATGGGTCAGGATCAGCCGCTGGTAATTGACATCCAGCACGTCCGTGGGGCAGACGGTGTCGAATACCAGACCGCTGCCGGGGGGCAGCGGCTCCAACAGCAGATGCACCTCGGCATAGTGGCGCAGGGGTTCAAAATGCCCGACGCCCTCCACCGCGTTTTCAATAGTCTCCTTATAAAAGATACGCTGGTCGCTGAGGGTCACGTCCAGAGAGAAGCGCTGCTGCACCAGACTGCGGAAAATCTCCTGCTGCACCCGTCCCATCATCTGCACGTGAATCTGCCCGTTTTCCCAGAGCAGACGCAGCTGGGGTTCTTCCTCCTCCAGCTGTCGCAGCTTGGGCAGGACTTGTGCCGGGTCGGCGCCTCCGGGCAGATTCACCCGGTAGGTCATAACCGGCTCCAGCACGTAGGGCTGCCCCGCCGGTTCCGCTCCCAAGGATTGCCCCGCGTAGGTTTCGGAAAGCCCCGTCACCGCAACCAGCTGCCCTGCGGAAACTTCCTCCGGAGCAGTGAATTTGTCGGCGGAGTACCGCCGCAGCTGTACGATCTTTTCCTCCCGCGGTTCGTTCTTCTGGTTGACATAACGCAACATGGAGCGAACCTTCAGGCTGCCGCCGGTGACCTTCAGCCATGTCAGGCGGTTTCCTTGAGGATCCCGGGAGATTTTATAGACTTTCGCGGCGAATTCGCCGGGATAGGCCGTTTCCGGGGCGTATTCGTCCAGAATATCCAGCAGCGTCCCTACGCCGTCCAGTTTCAGCCCGGAGCCGAAGCAGCAGGGGAACAGCTTCCGTCCGGCAATCAGCGCCCGGAGGTTTCCCGCCGTGACGCCGCCGGTTTCCAGATAGTTTTCCAGCAGCGCTTCGTCGCACATAGCGGCGTTTTCCGCGATCTCATCCGGCGGTGCCGTAAAATCCACGCAGGCAGGGCTGAGCTGCTGCCGCAGCTCGGCCAGCAGCTTGTCCTTGCCCATTCCGGGCAAGTCCATCTTGTTGAGGAACAAAAACGTCGGCACCTGATAGCGTTCCAGCAGCCGCCAAAGGGTCAGAGTGTGGGCCTGCACGCCGTCGGTTCCGCTGATGACCAGCACGGCGCAGTCCAGCACCGGCATGATGCGCTCGGCCTCGGCGGAAAAGTCCACATGCCCGGGGGTGTCCACCAGGGTGACGGCGCGGTGCTCCGTTTCCAGCAGCGCCTGTTTGGAAAAAATGGTGATGCCCCTGGCACGTTCCAGGGCGTGGGTGTCTAAGAATGCGTCCTGGTGATCGACCCGCCCCAGGGTGCGCCGCGCCCCGGCTTCGTAGAGCATCGCCTCGCTGAGCGTAGTCTTCCCCGCATCCACATGGGCGAGCAATCCGGCGCACAGGGGCTTTTTTATGTTGTTCGGCTGTTCTGCGGCCATAGGAAAACCTCCCTTTGCGGGTATTGTACCACAAAGGGAGGCAATCGTCGAGAGGTTTCTTTTGCCTTACGTGATATCGAGGTCAGCCGTGACCTGGTAGTAATCACAGGCGTGGGCGGTGTAGTTTTGGACGTTTTCCTTGGAGATCATGTTCATTTGCAGGAAGGAGCAGAAGACGTAGGCGTTGTCGTCCAGGATCATCTGCTGAAGCGTCACCGCCATCTCGCCCCGTTTGGCGGGGTCAAATTCCCGGGACAGCTGCTCGATCAGCGCCGTGACCTCCGGATTGTCATAAGCGCCAAAATTGTAGCTCATGCCGGGAACGCAGGAGGTGGTGAAGAAATACTGGGGGTCGCCGGAGGGGGCTGTCACCAGCGCAGAGGCGTAAATATCCCAGCTGCCCATGTCCGCCAAAAACTCCCGGCGGTTTGCGGTGCAGTTGATGTCCACGTCAATGCCGATCTCCTTCAGGGATGCCTGAGCGGACTCGGCCAGCAGGGGCAGCTCCTGACGGGAGGGGTAGGTCAGCCAGCGGACGGTCAGCTTCACGCCGTCCTTTTCCCGGATGCCGTCGCCGTCGGAATCCACCCAGCCCGCTTCCTCCAGAACCGCCTTGGCACCGGCGGGGTCGTAGGCTTCCGCCGTGACGTTCTCGCCGCCGAAGGTGGAGAAGCCGTCGGGGAACGCGCCGCTGGCGGCGACGCCGTGGCCGTCTAAGAGGGTCTTCACGAAGCCCTCCTTGTTGATGCCCATGGCGATGGCCTTGCGGACGGCGGCGTCCTGGATGATGGGACTGGTCATGTTCATGGAGCCGAAGAAGGCGCGGGAGGTCTGGATGGCGGAGAACTGATAGCCGCCGTTTTCAAAATTGGGGTAGGCCTCATAGGCCATGCCGTAGGCGGCGTCGATGTCCCCGGCCTGCAAGGCGGCGGAGAGGGTGTCGCCGTTACTTAGAGTGCGGATGGTCAGCTCATCGATCTTGGGCGTGCCGTTCCAGTATTGAGTATTGGGAACCAGGGACAGGTGGTCGTCCGTGATCAGCTCCTTTACGACGTAGGGGCCGGTACCGGCGACGATGCCGTTTTCAAAATCCGACGCGTCCACATCGATGATGCAGCCGTAGGGGTCGCCCAGATAGTTCATCAGGGCGGGATTGGGTTCGCTGGTGGTGACGGTCAATACCTGGCCGTCGGCGGTCACGTCCACGATTTTCGTGTCGCTGGGGGCGCGGTCGTGGTTTTCCAGCAGGTGGTTCAGGCACTGCTTCACGGCCTCGCCGTCCATGTCCCGGCCGGAGGAGAATTTCACGCCATCCCGGAGAGTGATCGTCCAGGTGCAGCCGCCGTCGTTTGTCCAGTCGGTGGCCAGCCAGGGTTCCAGGTCCATGGCGTCGGTGTAATGCACCAGGGTTTCCCCGATGCCGTAGCGGATGCAGGCCCAGCCGTTGTAGGTGCGGTGGGGGTCAACGGTTTCTTCCCAGTTTTCGGAGTTGAAGGTGGTATCGCCGATGACCATGGTTTTTTTGGCTGCCGTGCCGCCCTCGGAAGCTTTGCCGCCGCAGCCGGTCAGCAGAGCAGCCGCCAGACAGACGGTCAGCAGGAGAGAAATAATCTTTCTCATGATTTTAGGGTTTCCTTTCGTATTCGGTTATTTATGTCCTGCCGGACGTCACGGCATAACATCATTATAGTACGCTGTCAATTAAGCGCTTGGTGTAATCGTTTTGAGGATTTCGGATGACTTCATCCGGGGCGCCTTCTTCTACGATCTGCCCGTGGTACATCACCAGCACCCGGTCGCAGAACTGCTGCACCAGAGAAATGTCATGGCAGATGAAGAGAATGGACAGGTTGCGCCCCTGTTGGGTTCTCAGGGTGTTCAGCAGCTCCAGAATTTCCTTCTGCACCGTCACATCCAGCGCGGAGGTGATCTCGTCGCAGATCAGAAGCCGGGGTTCGATGGCCAGCGCCCGGGCAATGGCCGCCCGTTGGCACTGCCCGCCGCTGACCTGATGGGGGTAGCGGCCGGCATATTCCGGGGGCAGGCCGCAGTTTTTCAGGAGAGCTTCCACTTTTTTTCGTGTCTCTTTTTGGGAAAGTCCGGCGTTTCGTAGGCTTTCGCCGATACCGTCGCCCAAAGTGCGGCGGGGGTCGAAGGAGTCCGCCGGGGTCTGGAAGACCATCTGCATGGTTCTGTAAACCTCCCGCAGCGGCTTGCCTTTCAAGTTCGTGATGTCCTCGCCGTCCAGAAAAATGGAGCCGGAGGTGGCATCCACCAGACGGGCGATCATGTTGACGGCGGTGGTTTTGCCGCTGCCGCTTTCCCCGATGATGGCGAGACACTCGCCGGGGAACAGGTCGAAGCTGATGTTTTTCACGGCAGTGAGATCCGCCTGTCTCTGCCGGGAGAAGGTCTTGGTCAGACCGCTGACTTTCAGGATCGGTTCCATGTCTTCACCTCCGGAGCCGGGGTACGGCCGCAAGGAGCGCTTTGGTATAGTCTGCCTGGGGATGCGTCAGAACATCCCCGGTTTTTCCGTATTCCACGGCCTTTCCGTCCTTCAGCACCAGCACATTGTCGGCCATGGCGCCGATGACGCCCAGATTGTGGGCGACCAGGACAATGGCGGTGCCGAAGGTGTCCCGCACCATCCGCATTTCCTCCACCACCTGCTTCTGCAAGGTCACGTCAAGCGCGGAGGTCGGTTCGTCCGCAAGCAGAACGCTTGGCTTTAACAGCATGGCGGCGGCAATGCCCACCCGCTGCTGCATCCCGCCGGAAAGCTCGAAGGGGTAGCTTGTGAGAATGCGCCTCCCGTCTTCAAAGCCCAGCTTGGAAAGCATTTCCAAAGCGCGTTTTTCAAACGCTGCCTTGGAAATTCTGCCATGCTCCCGCATGGCCTCATACAGCTGCGCTCCCACCGTGCGGATGGGGCAGAAGGCGCTGCCTGCGCTCTGGAAGATATAGCCCAGCGCCGGGCCGCAGAGCTTGCGCAATTCCTTTTGGGGAAGTGCGGTGAGATTTTCCCCTTTATACCAGATGCTGCCACCGGTGACCCGGCCTTCG
>CAKTKX010000052.1 GCA_934572365.1 uncultured Oscillospiraceae bacterium | reverse complement strand
ACCAAATTCACGGCTGATGGTGATGATTTTCTTTTCCATAAAGAACCTCCTTCGGAGAATGCAGTGGCTTCTCCTACCCATATTATAGTAAAAATGCTGTCAAATGTCAAGAATTGGTTCGCTCGTTTGGGAAAATCGACGATGGCACTTTCTCAGAGCGGTTTCTTGCCGCCGTATACCCGGTCAATTTCTTTCAGAATGTCTGCGTCGGCGGGGCAGAAAGTGAAATTTTTAGTCTCGCTGGGTTGAATCCAGCGCAGGGCGTTGTGTTCCAGCGCCTGCGGGATGCCCTCGGAAATAACGCAGTGGAACAGCGTCAGGCGTATGAAAATGTCCGGGTATTTGTGTTCGACCTGCATGAATCGGTCGCGGACGTCCAGCTTGACCGCCAGTTCCTCCATGCACTCCCGCTGGAGCGCTTGGGGCAGTGTTTCGTCCGCTTCCACCTTGCCGCCGGGGAATTCCCAGAGCAGCCCCCGGGCCTTGCTTTCCGGGCGCTGGCAGATCAGAAATTTGTCCTTGTCCCAGATCAGCCCCGCCACGACCTCGATAGCTTTTCTGCGGGTCAGTACCATGGCGGAAATGGGGGAGACGGAAACCGTTCCGGACACCGTTTCCATGGTTTCCGTTCCGGCGCGGCCGTCCCGGATGTTCACGTTCCAATGTCCCTCCGGCAGGGCAATGGGGACGGACTGAGCGTCGGCATTGAAGACGGCGAAGATTTCCCCCTCCGGCTCGTCAATGCGGAACGCCACGCAGTGCTCATTTTCGCAGTACACCGGGTGGACATGGCGCTGAACAGCTTCCCGGGTGGACAGGCGAAGCACGCCGTGGGCTTTCCGGAAGGCAATCAGGCCTTTATAGTAGCTGAAAACGTCCTGATATTCCGGCTTGTCCAGAGTCGCCCATTTCAGAGAATTGACGCTGTCCGGGGAGCGGTAGCTGTTGTCGTCAAAGCCGCCGTGCTTTCCGGGCTTGGTGCGGAGGATTTCCTCACCGGCTTGCAGGAAGGGGACGCCCTGGGACAGCATATAAAACGCGGCGGCGAGGTTGTTCATCCGAATCCGGGTCTCGACGGGAGCGTCCGGGGCGGTGAGGGCGATACGGTCAAAGAGGGTGGTATTGTCGTGGCAGGAGGCGTAATTCACGCACTGATCGGGCTGAGCCGCCCATGACGGCATCCCCATGAAGCAGGCTTCCAGCGCTTCTTTGGACACGACCGCCCCGGCGACGAACCCCGGCGCGGTACTTTCAAAGGTAGAACCCCGCAGCAGGTCGCGGATGGTGTCGCTGAAAAAGCCGAAGCCGGTAACCATCGCGGAATTGGTCTGCACCGCCAGCCGGACACCGGGCTTGGTCAGCTCGGTCTTCATGTCCCAGCCCTCGCCGTAGAAGATCACGTTGGGGTGCTTCCGGTGGACGGCGGTCATGATCTCATTGATGGTCACAGTGTCGAGCAGACTGGCGATATCGAAGCGGAAGCCATCCATGTGGTATTCGTCCGCCCAGTAGCAAACGGAATCCACGATGAATTTGCGCACCATGCTACGCTCGGAGGCGGTGTCGTTGCCGCAGAAGGAGCCGTTGGCGTATTTGCCGTCACTGCTGATACGGCTGAAATAGCCGGGGACAATTTGGTTGAAGCAGAATGCCCCGGCGTCGTACACGTGGTTGTACACCACGTCCATGACCACGCTCAGGCCGTTGTCGTGGAGCGCCTTGATCATTCGCTTCACTTCCGCTACCCGGACAGCGCCGTGAAACGGGTCGGTGGCGTAGGAGCCTTCGGGGACGTTGTAATTCACCGGGTCATAGCCCCAGTTGTACTGGGGATGGGGTCGACTCTCGTCGGTAAAGCCAAAGTCATACATTGGCAGGAGGTGGACATGGGTGACGCCCAGCGCCTTGATGTGGTCAAGGCCGGTGGGATGGCCGCCCCGGGTCTTCGTGCCGGTTTCGGTCAGACCTAGAAACTTGCCCTTGGTCTCAATATGGGCGCTGGGGTCGGAGGACAGGTCGCGGACGTGCAGCTCGTAAATAACGGCGTCGGTGATGGACTTCCCGGCGTGAGGGTCGACGTCGGAGTCCCACTGCGGGGGATCGACGGAGGCTAAGTCCAGAATCATCCCCCGACAGCCGTTGACGCCGGTGGTTCTGGCGTAGGGGTCGCAGACCTCCCGGGTCTGTCCGTCCACGGTGACGAGGTAGGTGTAGTAAATGCCGTTCAGGTTGCCAAACCGTTCCGCCGCCCAGGTGCCGCAGACGTTGGGCTGCATCCGAAGTTCGGCAAGAAGGTCGTCGGCGTCCGGGTCACCGCTGCGGTACAGGCGGATGGAAACCGCCTCAGCGGTAGGCGCCCACAGGCGAAAAGCGGTCTTTTCCGGCGTCCAGAACGCGCCCAGACTGCCGGAATAGGTGTATTTTTCTTCAAATTCCCGAGAAGAATATTCTTCGTACATAGCGGCGGATGCTCCTTATTTTGACCGGAAAACCGGAAATCGTTACCTGAAGTATAGCACAGACTGCGGATGAAGTAAAGAAAAAGGGGCGATTGTAAAGAAGCTTTACAATTTGACGGTAACAAATTTTACATAGATTGGATAAAGTAAAGAGGAAACAGAGATGATAAAGAAAGAAGGTATCCCGGCGGGATACCACAGGAGGAAAAACATGACTTACGAACAGATCAAGCAGGATGAAGCGGTCAGGGTGTACATCGACCAGGCGGACGCGTCGCTGAAAGCCCTTGGCTTTACGGAACACAGCTTCCAGCACGTGACTCGGGTCGCCGAGACGGCGGGCTGGATCCTGGAAACGCTGGGCTATCCGGACAGAACCGTGGAGTTGGTGAAAATTGCCGGATATCTCCATGACATTGGCAACGTGGTGAACCGAGTGGATCACAGCCAGAGCGGCGCGGTGATGGCGTTCCGGATCCTCGACAGAATGAATTTTCCGCCGGAGGAGATCGCCGCCATTGTTACGGCCATCGGCAACCACGACGAAGGTACCGGCCAGCCGGTGAGCGCCTTTGCGGCGGCACTGATTCTGGCGGACAAATCCGACGTCCGCCGTTCCAGAGTGCGGGACAAGGCCACCGTGGCACTGGACATCCATGACCGGGTGAACTACTCCGTGACGGACTGCCATCTGGAATTTGACGAGCAGCACACCAGCATCCGTCTGATCCTGACGGTGGATACGGAGCTTGGCTCCGTGATGGAATATCTGGAAATTTTCATGAAGCGGATGCTTCTGTGCCAGAAAGCGGCGCAGGCGCTGGGACTGACCTTCCATCTGGTAATCAACGGCCAGCTGTTGGTATAATAAAACTTCCCGGCGTCGAATTGACGCCGGGAAGTTCTGATTATCAAAGCCGGGAAATGCAGTCGCGGATACGCGCCACGGTGCGGTCGTAGCCCAGAATCTGCATGATGGTGTACAGGTCGGGGCTGTCGGTCTTCCCGGTGACGGCCTGCCGCAGGAAGGTGGAAACGTCGGCAACAGTACCGGGGAAGGCGGCGGGGTCAGCCTTGTAGGCTTTCATGTCCGTGGTGAAGCCGATGGCCTCGGTGATCTCCTTGACCTTAGCAAACCATGCGGCGGAGTCGTCAGCAAAGTCGTAGACGTTCAGGAAGCGCTCCAGTACGTCGCGGATGACGGTCTTGGAGAATGTTTCGTCCCAGACGGGCGCTTCCAGATAGTCGTCGTAGAAAAATCCCATGTAGGGCTTGGCGTCCTTCCAGACGGCCAGGTCTTTTCTCGGCTTCTTGCCGCCCCGGCCGATGGCGAGAATCCGCTTCGCGTAGTCCGGGTCGGCTTCCAGCTTGGCAGCAAAGTCGGTGTCGAACTCCTTCGCCCACTCCAGCAGCTGGGTGTACACGTCCTCCGCGCTCATGCGGGAAATGACGTTTTTCGACACGTCCACCAGCTTGGCGTAATCGAACAGGCTGCCGGCGGGGTTCAGCTTCTTGGGGCTGAACTTGAAGGATTCAATGTCCGCATCGGGGTTCGCCCGCCGCCAATCCTCAAAATTGGAGTTCAGCACGGTCATGATATATTCCCGCACGGAGGGGATGGGGAAGCCCTCGGCCTTATAGTAGGTCAGCGCCAGCTCCGGATCTTTGCGCTTGGACAGCTTGCGCTTGGAGCTGCCGTCCATCTTCATCAAGGGTCCAATGTGGACGTACTTGGGCAGCTTGAAGCCCAGCGCCTGGAACAGCTGAATGTGGAAGGGCAGGCTGGGCAGCCATTCGTCGCCCCGGACGACATGGGTGGTGCGCATGAGGTGGTCGTCCACGGCGTGGGCAAAGTGATAGGTGGGGATGCCGTCGGATTTGAGAAGCACATGGTCGACGTTGTTCTCCGTGATGGTCAGCTTGCCCTTTACCAGGTCGTCGAATTTGAACTGGCGGTCAATGCTGCCCTCGGAACGGAACCGCAGAACCCAGGGATTTCCGGCGGCCAGCTGTGCTTGGATGTCCTCCATGGGACGGTCGCGCCAGACGGCGTATTTGCCGTAGTAGCCGGTGGTCTCCTTGTTCGCTTCCTGTTTTTCCCGGAGGGCGGACAGCTCATCCTCCGTGCAGAAGCAGGGGTAGGCTTTGCCCTCGGACACCAGCTTCTTGGCGTAAACGTGGTAGATCGCGGCTCTCTGACGCTGACGGTAGGGGCCGTAAGCGCCGTCGTCGCCGTCTACGGTGGCACCCTCGTCAAAGTTGATGTTGTAGAATTTCAGGGTGTTGATCAGTACCTCCACGGCACCGGGAATCTCCCGCTTGGCATCGGTATCCTCCACACGGAGGTACAGCACGCCGCCGGACTGATGGGTCATCCGTTCGGAAATCGTACCCTGCACCAGATTGCCCAGGTGGACAAACCCGGTAGGGGAGGGAGCCATCCGGGAAACCACTGCGCCCTCGGGAAGATCGCGCTGGGGGAACCGGGCTTCCAGCTGCTCGGGCGTTTCGGTCACGTCGGGAAAAAGCAATTCGGCAAGCGCCTGATAATCCATAGTTAACTACCTCTTTTCGTTGGGAAACTCTAATGAAATCGTCTTCGGCTGGACGGCGAATCTTTTGCCCCATCCGTGCAGTTCTGAAAGCGGGAAATACATACAGTATTCCTCCGCTTTCAGAACTTTCGGCTGAGCCAAAATCTTTCGCCGCCAGCTCTCGCCGATTTCATCAGAGCTTCCCTTGTTTTCTAGGACAAAGTATAGCATAGGGCAGGGGAGAAATCAAGTAGACACAATTGCTTTCCTCTTGGGTAAAATACCCCTTGCGGAACCTCTCGGGCTGTGCTAGAATAGCGCTATAGATTTGAAAAAAGGAATGTGACGACCATGAGCGAGGTTATTACCGAAACTGCCGCACCGAAAAAGAGAATGCTCTCCGGCATCAAGCCCTCCGGAGATCTGACCCTGGGTTCTTACCTGGGAGCGGTAAAAAACTGGGCGGAACGCGCCAACGACTATGACTGTTTCTACTTCATGGCTGACCTTCATGCCATCACCGTGCGCCAGAATCCCGCTGACCTGCGCAGACGGACGCTGGAGCAGTTGGCGCAGTACATCGCCTGCGGCCTTGACCCGGAGAAGAACACCCTGTTCATCCAGAGCCATGTCCACCAGCATGCGGAGCTGGGCTGGGTGCTGGACTGCTATTCCATGTTCGGCGAGCTGAGCCGCATGACCCAGTTCAAGGACAAGTCCGCCAAGAATGCGGACAATATCAACGGCGGCCTGTTCACCTATCCCGCGCTGATGGCGGCGGACATTCTGCTGTATCAGCCCGATCTGGTGCCTGTGGGGGAGGATCAGAAGCAGCACGTGGAGCTGTGCCACACCATCGCCCGCCGGTTCAACGGCATTTACGGCGATGTGTTCAAGCTGCCGGAACCCTTTGTTCCCAAGGTCGGCGCGCGGATCATGAGCCTGACCAATCCCACCGCCAAGATGTCCAAGTCCGAGAACGAGGACACCGGTCGTGTCCTGCTGATGGATACCCCCGAGACCATCATGCGCCAGTTCAAGCGCGCCATCACCGACTCCGACACGGAGAACTGTGTCCGCTTCGACCGGGAGAATAAGCCGGGTGTGGCCAACCTCATGGCTATTTACTCCGCCGTCACCGGCAAGACTTATGATCAGATCGAGACGGAATTTGCAGGCTGCGGCTACGGCAAGTTCAAGCCCGCCGTAGGCGAAGCGGTGGTAGAGACCCTGCGTCCCATTCGGGAGGAGGCCACCCGCCTGATGAAGGACAAGGGCTATCTGGAAGGCGTCTACAAGGCCGGCGCCGAGAAGGCGGGCTATGTGGCGGAGAAGACCCTGCGGAAGGTCTACAAGAAAGTGGGCTTTGTGGCAAGGTAATGGCTGACGAGAAATTGACCCCGGAACCGGACATCTACGACCGGGAGGATCAGTGCCGCAAGGCCATCCGCACGGTGGGAAAGGCCGTTTTGATGCGGCTGTTTGTGACGGCACTACTGATTTTTATTCTGGTCGGTACGGGAATGGAGGGCTGGGTCATTGGCCTGATCGTGTTCGTTCTGATCATCAATCTCACCGGAATGCTGCCCCTGGTGCAGGAGCTGCGCAAGCAGAGAAAGCTATTGAAGAAAATCCTCGACGAAGAGGAATAAAGTTTACCCCGTAAGCCAACGCTTACGGGGTATTTTCTGCCGCTGCGGCATAATCCGGAAGGCCATAGCCCCGGATGTGAATTTCGCCCAGAGGAATGATGCGGTAGGCGACGGCATCGTCCCGGTTGCCCTCGATGACCTTCACGAACGGCCACTTTGTCCCGACCACGATTCCCACATGATCAGCCCAGCCGGTGCAGTCGCCGAGCCGCTTTTCGTCCCAGTCGTAGAAGATGATGTCACCGGGAAGGGGCGTGTAGTTGTCGTCCTCCTGCCAGCAGCCAAGTTCTCCGAACAGACCGATGAGACGCTCACAGCTGCATTCCGTGGGGATGATGTCCGTCAGGCCGCAGCGGATGGAAACGGCGCTGACGAAGGTAGCACACCAGCTGTCGGTATACTGCACGGTATAATTCTGCGCCAACGGCTCGTGGGTGTTGTACAGATCGATGATGGCTTCATGGCTTCCGTCCGATTCCTGGTATCCGAGGTATTCTTCGGCGGTTTGAATGACCTGCATCCGAAGCGCCGCTTCGCCCTCAGAAACCTTCCGGTAAAATCCCCACGGCTCCAGCGTGTAGTGAGCGGCAATGGCCGCAGCAAACAGCAGAAGCACCAAAATGGGGAGAATGGTGCCTAAATTCTGTTTCTTTTCGGTGATCACGTCGAATCCTCCTGCAATAGCGTGTTCACCATTTTACCACAATATTCGCTCTTTCGCAACGAAAAAATACGCCGGATTCATCCAGTACGATGCAAACCGGCGTATTTTGCTACAGAAAAAGATACAGCCCAAGGGTCAGCAGAGCAAAATTCTGGTCGTCCTCGCCGTTGCCGGACATGAGCAGAAGCAGCAGCACGACCATCAGGTCTTCCATGCAAAAGTCCTTTGGCAGAAGCTGGTGCAGGAAATTGCCGATACCGAAAAAGGAATCCTGGGGCGGCTGCGGTGGTTTTCTCCGGGGCGGAGGCGGGGGAGTGGGACGTTCCTGTCTGCGCGGATTGGAACAGGGCGGGGTCTTTGAGCAGGGCGGCTTCCCCTGTGGCTGCGGCGGCGGAGAAAAATCGGGATTCCGGCGGGGCGGCTCCTGTCTGGGGGGTTCCGGCCGAGGCGGCGGGGCAGGCTGGGGGACGTCTGCCGGTCGGCGGCGATAGGTGCCGTCGGGCTGGGGAATATAGCGGTTGTACATTCCTTGTCACCTCCCGGTCAGCATTTCTAAGCCCCCGGCATTGAGAAAGGCCGAGGCAAGCCGCGCCATTTTTGCCGCACGCATGGCTTTTTCCAGCTTGGCGGAGCGCTCCCGGCTTATGTAGGGGGAGAGCGCCCGCAGCAGCGCCTGCTGGTTTTTGTCAATGCCGGACTGCCGGGTCACCCCGGCGAGCTTCTGCATGACGGAAAAATCCGGAATCGCCGGAGGGGCAGGCTCCGGCGGCTGTTCCGGCTTTCCCTGCGGTTCCGGCGGCGGACTCATGACCTGAGCCATGGACATGATCTGCTGCATCATCTGGGGGTTGCTCAGGATGGCCCCCAGCTTTTCCTCCATCTCGCT
>CAKTKX010000051.1 GCA_934572365.1 uncultured Oscillospiraceae bacterium | reverse complement strand
ATCACCCGCATGATGTCCCACATGGCGTCCGTCACAGAGGTACACCGTCCCGCCATGATCAGATTCTTCACCTTGGCGGAATACAGCGTGGAAAACGGGACCTCGTAAATCGGCCCCCGCTTTCTCCAGTCGGAGACCATGCCAACGGAATCGGCGAAATATTTGTGCATTTCCCCTTCGTCCAGCGTATATTCCCCCTGAATCCGTCGGGTCATACGCAGTTGGGGCATGGTCGCAATGGCGGTAGGCACCCACGAAGGGTCGCTGCGGCGCTTCTTCCGGATGTCATTCAGGGTCGATGCGTGGGAATACTGCATCATTTCCGACACTTCCCCGCAGTCCAGGCCGCCGAACCGGCGGTCAAGCAGGGGACGTGCCGTCCGTCCGGCGTCTTCCTCCGCCGGAACGTCTGAAAAGCCCAGCATGTTGAGCCGGTAACCCTCGCTGCCCTGAGAGTAGTACCACGCCGCCAGAATGTTGCCCTGCTGATGGGTTTCCGTCGGCGCGCCGGCAAGATGGGCAATGCAGGCGTCTCCCGTGGCGTCCACCACGGTGCGGGTGCATATCCTCTGCCTGCCGGAGATGCTTTCCACAATGACCGAATGAATGCGGTCTTCCCGCACCTCCGCGTCCACAGCGTAACAGCCGTAGAGAATCTTCACCCCCGCCTTTACCAGTTCCTGCTCGGCCAGAATGGCAAAAAGCCATGGGTTATAGCGCACACGGAAGCGGTGATCCTTTTCCGTCCGCCCCGCCGGGTCTGCGCTGTCCAGCCAGTTTGCGGGGTATTCGTCCTCCGCGCCCATGGAAATGGACAGGCGAAGCAACTCCTCCGCCAGTCCGAAGGAAACCTGATGGCCGACGCCGTCACACAGCGGGAGATAAATAGTGACCAGTCCCGCCGTCCCCAGACCGCCCAGAACGTACTGCTTTTCCAGCAGAATCACCCGTTTCCCCAGCCTTGCCGCCGCCAGCGCGGCGGAAATTCCGCCGAACCCGCCGCCGCAGACCAGCACGTCGCAGCTGCCCAGAATCGGTATTTCCCTTGTCATGGACTCACCCCCGGTAAATCGGCGCCAGCGCGTCATGCACCGCCTTGTATTTCAGGAACAGCTTTTCGTAAAGTTCGTGGGTCGCCGGGTCGGGCTTGGAAACGGAGTCGATCTCCACGCAGGTTTCCGCCGCGTGGGCGAAGCTGTCAAACCAGCCGATACCCACGGCGGTCAGCATGGCCGTGCCGAAGGAGGAATCGTCCACCCTGACCTTTTGCAGCTCCAGACCCAGCACATCCGCCACGATCTGACGCCAGAGCATCCCCTTCGCGCCGCCGCCGATGATGCGCACCCGCTTCATTTCCACGCCCAAGTCGTTCAGGGTGTTCAGGCAGTCTTTCAGGCTCATGGCAACGCCTTCCAGAGTCGCCCGGGTGAAATGGGCGGTGGTGTGGCTGGAGCTGATGCCGGTGTAGCTGCCCTTCAGGTCCGGGTCGTTATAGGGCGTCAGCTCGCCGTTTAAGTAGGGGTGGAACATCAATCCGTCGCTGCCCGGGGCAATTTTCTCCGCCGGAACGTTCAGCTCACCAAACGGCTCCCGGCCGATGGTGTCCCGATACCAGCGGTAGCTGGCGGCGCAGCTGGCCGTGGCCGTGCCGGGATACCACAGCCCCGGCACCACGTGGCGGTAATTGAAGATGAATTTGGAATCCAGCGCACGGTCGGTCACGATGCAGATACGCCCGGCGGTGGCCAGCTTCACCGTGGCGTGACCCGGCTCCACATTGCCCGCCGCGAAAAGCTCCATCACGGTATCCGTGGTGCCTACCAGCACCACCGTCCCTTCCGCAAGGCCGAATTCCGCCGCCCGCTCTCCGGTCATAGTTCCCGCCACATCCGTGGGCTTGCACAGCCGGGGCAGCCACTCCTTCCGGATGCCGCCCACGGCGCACAGCGCCTCCGACCAGCGTTCCCGCCTGGTGTCGTAGAACATGGAGCCCTCCGCGTCGATGGTATCCGTCTCCATGGTGCCGGTCATGCGGAAGCGCAGATAGTCCTTGGCAAAAAGAAGGTAGCGAATCTGCCCCCAGATGTCCGGCTCGTGCTTACGCAGCCACATCAGCTGAGGCAGCGTCCAGACCGTGGTGGGGGCGTTCACCGCCTGATCCATAATGGTATCCAGGCAGGTATCCTTCAGCTTCTGCACCTCGTCCTTGCTGCGCTGATCCGTCCAGAGAATCGCCCGGCGCAGCACCTGCTTCTGCTGACCCAGCAGCACCGCCGTGTGGGTGGCCGCGTCAAAGGACAGAGCCTTGATCCGCTCCGCCCCGACGCCCGCCGTTTTCAGAATGTCCCCGAAGGCGGTCTTGAACGCCCGGCACCAGTCCTCGGGGTCCTGCTCGCACCAGCCCACGTGAGGATAATAGGTAGGATATTCACAGCCGGCGGTGGCAGCGATCTTCCCCTCCCGGCTCAGCAGCGTCAGCTTTACGCTGCCGCTGCCGATATCCACGCCCAAAACGTAATCTGTCATATACGCACCATCCTATTGAAGATGCCCCGGATGAACCCATATATCTGTTCATCCGGGGATAAAAGGAAATTACTTGACCCAGTCGTGCTCCGGGTCGTTGCTGCGGTTGAAGCCCTGATAATCGCCCGCCATCAGCCACAGGAAGTAGGTCTGGTAGCCAGGAGTAGAGACGGTGGTGTGGTAGCCGTAGGGGAACTCCACCAGCTCGTCGTTCTTCACCCGGTAGGCCTCGTCCAGAGCGCCGTCGGCGGTGTACAGGCACTGCACGGCAAAGCCCTGCCTGGGGTCAAACAGGAAGTAGTAAATTTCCTCGGCGATGCACTCGGCGGGCATATTGTCCTCGTCGTGCTTGTGGGGCGGGAAGCCCGCCCAGTTGCCCTCGGTGCAGTAGGCCTCGCCGATGGTCAGAACCTTGGCGTTGGAATTGCCGTCGATGATGAAGCTGGTCTCTCTCTGGAAGGGAACGCGGCCCAGCAGCTTCAGCACCACATGGTCCTCCCGCAGCACCTGGGGAGCGGTCTTTTCCTTCACGGGGGTGCCGCAGACGGCGATCTTGATATGGTCGATGGCTTCGATCTCCAGATGCTGCTCTCGGGGCATGTAGAAGCTCTCGGCCTTCCGGTTTTCAAACACATTGGCGCGGTTGCCCACGTTCTCATAGCGCTCGCCGTCGAAGGAAACGTTGCAGTGGCCTTCCAGCATGATGAAGGCAACCTCCCGGTCTTCGGTGTCAAAAGGCAGCTTCTCCCCGGCGTCCAGCTCGATGATGCCGAACTCCAGCTTTTTCAGGCTGCACTGCCCGATCTTGCAGATGGGCGTGTAGCCCTTGGCAGGAACATAGGTTTTCTTGTAATTCATAAATTCTCCTCCTTAAGAAGTTTATCTACAACGGCTTCCCAATCTCCGACGATGCCATAGTCGGCATAGTCAAAAATCGGCGCCTTCGGGTCTGAATTGATGGCGACGACCTTCCCGGAGCCGGACATACCGGCTAAGTGCTGCACCGCGCCGCTGATTCCCACGGCGATGTACAGCTTCGGGCAGACCGTAATGCCCGTCATGCCCACCTGACAGCGGTAGGGTGCGAATCCCGCCTCCACAGCCGTGCGGGACGCGCCCAGGCTGCCCCCCAGCTTTTTTGCCAGGGCTTCCAGCTTTTCAAAGCCCGCTTTGGAGCCGACGCCCATGCCCCCCGCCACGATGATCTCCGCCTGAGACAGGGGCTTTCCCTGGGCGAAGCTTCCGAAGGAACGGAGCTTCACCCGTTCGTCGGGAACGTAGGTGATGGTTTCTACGGTCGGCGTTTTGACCACCTGCCTTTCCGGCCGGAACGTTCCCGGACGGACGGTGGCCATCTGAATTTCGCTTAAGGAGCGGATGTCCGCCATCAGGGAATTTCCGAAAGCCGGGCGGGTCTGAATCAGCTGCTCCCCCTCCATACGCAGGGCGGTGCAGTCCGCCGTCAGTCCCGCGTCCAGCCGCCACGCAAGCATGGGCATGATGCTGCGCATCCGCACCGTTGCCGGAGCCAGAACGATCCGGCTGTCCCAATTGCGGATCGTCTCCGCCAGGAAGGCGGCGAAGGCGCTTTCGTCCCCGATTTCCGGGGCGTTCAGTTCAAAAATGCGGCTTGCGCCGTATTCCGCGGCAATGTTGCTCTCCCCTGCCGGCACCAGGACGTACAGTGCTCCGCCGGAAAGCCGGGCGGCCTTGCTGAGCAGTCCTTTATCTACGCCGAAGGGGCATAGCACCAGAATTTCCTTCATGGCCGCACCTCCCGCAGAAGTTCGCGCAGATTCCGAACGCCCGCGTCCGGATCCGTCTCCTTTGGCCCCCGGCGCAAACCGGGGAAGCGGGATTCCATTGCCACGACCTTGGTCAGCGACCCTTTCAGGCCGCAGTCCTCCGGGGTCAAACCCAGATCGGCGGCTGTCAAAATCTCCACCGGGGTTTTCCTCGCCCGGCGCATTCCCAGGATTCCGGCCAGACGCAGCGGATAGGAATAGCTGCTGAAGCTGATTACCGCAGACCCGGAAACGGTCAGATTCTGCACGCCGTCCTCCAGCCGCCGGGCGACCAGCAGTTCGTCCCCCGCCGCCTCCACTTTCTCCGCATTGGAGATACAAGGAAGCCCCAGCGCCGCTGCCAGTTCCCCGGGAACCTGCCCGGTTTCCCCGTCGATGGCCTTGCAGCCGCAGAAAACGGCGTCAAACACCCCCAGCCTTTCCGCCGCCAAAGCCAGCGCCCGGGCGGTCGCCCGGGTGTCCGCCCCGGCCATAAGCCGGTCTGTAATGAGTACCGCCCGATTTGCGCCCCTTGCCAGCAATTCCAATAATGGGTCCTCCAATTTTGGAGGACCCATCGTCAGGACTGTGACACTGCCATCCTTGTCCGCCAGACGAAAAGCGGCCTCCAGCGCGGACTCATCCGCAATATTCCATTGCAAACTGGCCCCGTCCCGCTTTAACCGGTGCTGACCGTCCACCTCAACGGAGGAGGAAACGGGTACCGCCTTTACACAGACAAGAATGTGTTTCATATTCGTTTTACAGCAGCGCGCCGAACAGGTCTACCAGCTGACAGCCCTCGGGAACGCACAGGCTGAAGCACAGCCAGGTTTCGGGATTCGCCACCAGCATCGCCTTGGCGTCGGTGCGGGTCAGATCGTCCCAACGGCCGCCCGCAATGCGGGTCACCAGCTCGGGCATATAGCCGTAGGCAACGGCGGTGCCGCAGGACTTCGCCAGCTTCTCGTGGTTGAACATCTCCGTCAGCTCGTAGCCCGCGGCCTTGGCCATGCTGCGCACCGGGGCGAACTCGTGGAAGGTGCGCGCCAGACGATCGTCGTCGTGGCAAGCGCCAACGGTACCCAGAGCCGCCTTGGCGGGAAGCTTCTTCTCCTCCAGCAGCTTGGCGACGAAGGCGGTGGCGGTGGTGACACCGGCGGTGATCTCGCAGCCCCACTCGGGGTACTTCTGGGTCATGATCTCGGCGTCGTAGCTGTCCAGAACCACCACGGGCAGACCCGTTTCGTTCAGCGTCTTGGCGCACACCTCGGCCTGCTTGCGGACTTCCTCGGTGTAGCCCATCAGGTCGCCCAGCATCACGCCGGAGGCAGGCTCATTGGCAAGCACCTTGGCGGAAACCCCCGCCTTTGCCAGCAGCGCCAGCAGATGCTTCGCCATTTCCGGTACCTTAATGGCGGCGACCTCGCCGATGTACACGACTACGTCCGTGCCGTCCTGACCGTAGGAGGGCTTCTCCACGCCGTAAATATTGCCGGTGGTTTCCACGTTCTCGATCAGCTTCATGACGCTCGCCGGGGCGACCTCGCTGACCACAGCCTCGGTGCGGGCTTCCCGGATGAACAGCGGCGGCTGATAGCCGGTGGCGCAGTCATTGGTGCAGGCGTCGCACAGCAGGCACTCGTACATGGCCTGGCCCATGTCCTTGTCAAATTCCTGCGCCTTCTTGTTGACCATGCTCAGCAGCAGTCCCTTGGCGCGGGGGGTGTTCAGTTCCTTACCGGTCTGGTGCTGGACAGGGCAAAGATGGCGGCACATCCAGCAGAAGCGGCATTTTTCCGCATGATGCAGGGCATTCTGACTAATCATATTGTTACCTCCTATCCTTTCCTTACAGGCCCAGCTTATAGGGGTTCATGATACCGTTGGGGTCAAGCTCCTTCTTCAGCGCCTGGAGCACCTGAATGGCGGGGCCGTACTGCTCCTTCACCAGGCGGGACAGCTTCAGGCCGACGCCATGGTGGTCGTTCAGCACGCCGCCGTTGGCCAGCGCCGCCCGGACGCCGCAGTTCCAGACCTGATTGTGCAGGCGGAGGGCTTCCTCGGGATCCTTGGGAGGATTGTCGATGATGAAGCGGGAGTAGTTCATGGCGCCCCAGTCATACCAGTGGGAGCTGTGGGAGATGAAGCGGACGCCGTAATCCTTGAAGTTGTCCTCCACGGCGGCCTTCATTGCCCGGTAGATTTTCTCGATATTGTCGTGGGTCGCCACGGTGTCCAGGGTGCCGAACATCTGGGGCAGATCCATAATATTGTCAGGATAGAAGAAGGTAATGCGGTTCTGGAACCACTTTTCGCCGTATTCCGTACCCAGATCTTCCGCGCCGTACTTCTTGGCGATGTCCAGAACGATCTCCAGCTCGGCAGCGACCACCTTCTCGTAGCCTTCCAGGGTCAGGTTCAGGAAGGAGCCGCGCTTCTCAAAGCCGATGATCTTCTTGATGATGGAGACGGTCTCCGCCTCGTCAAACAGACGCACGATGGAGGGCTTCACCGCCTGAACGATCTCCCGGCAGGCCTGATAGCCCACGTGGATGTCGGAGAACAGGAACGCATGGTGAATGCGGGTCTCGGGCTGCTTGACGATCTTGAACTTGGCCTTGGTCATGACGCCCAGAGTCCCCTCGGAGCCGACGAAGAAGGGGATCAGGTTGGGGCCGGAGGAGTGCTTCGGCACGGGCAGGGTGTTGATGATGTCGCCGTTGGGCAGAACCACCTCCAGAGACAGGCACATGTCGTCCATCTTGCCGTACTTGGTGGAGAGAATGCCGATGCCGTTGTGCGCCAGCGCGCCGCCCACGGTGCAGCAGGTCATGCAGGACGGCAGGTGCATCACGGAGTAGCCCTTCTCGTTGACCAGGTCTTCCAGCGTGGCAAAGATCATGCCGGTCTCGCAGGTGACGAAGCCCGCCTCGGTGTTCAGCTCAATGAGCTTGTCCAGACGCTTGATGTCCAGCAGAATGCCGCCGGCCACCGGCAGAGCGCCGCCCTGACTTCCGGAGCCGCCGCCCCAGGTGGTGACGGGAATTTTATAGTAGTTGGCGA
The DNA here is from genome assembly GCA_934572365.1 of uncultured Oscillospiraceae bacterium. Taxonomy (GTDB): domain Bacteria; phylum Bacillota; class Clostridia; order Oscillospirales; family Oscillospiraceae; genus Faecousia. Next base: position 1,221 of record CAKTKX010000051.1, on the reverse strand, counting down.
TCTTCATGACCTTGGATACTTCCTCGGTGGTGCCGGGGCGAACGATGATATCGGGCATGGGACCCTGCTCACCGGCATCCTGCCACTTCCGGCTGAGCCAGAAATAGTCTACGGAATATACCGCGCGCTCAATTTCCTTGGTGGATACGTTTTCCACACCGACCGCGTCCTCCAGTTCGGAACGGATCATGTAGAACATCAAAGACTTGTCTTGCATGGTGCTTCTCCCTTTCTGATTTTGTAATGAAATTTCATATTTTAGAATCATTTTTCGCTTATAATTGTATTCACATTACATCCTCGTGATAAATATAGCACATTGTAATCAGATTTTCAAGCACCGGCAAGAATAATTGTAACGAAATTACACCTCCATATTTAGGCAATTCGCCAATTCTGTCAAGAACCTCCTCAGTATTTCAGGCTTTCCATGCTCTTTTCGATTTGCAGGGACTTCGCCCCGTCCGTCCGCATGGCAATGTAGGTATAGATGGAGTCCGCGATGGTCAGCGCCGCCACCCGGGAGGCGATGGACACGACCCGGTATTTTGTCTCCTTGGAGTTGGTGTTCAGGCTGATATCCGCCAGCTTGGACAGGGGATTTTTGCCCGCGCTGGTCAGGGAGATCACCTTTGCCCCCCGATGCTTCGCGGTCTGGGTGCTGTCCACCACGCAGCGGGAGCTGCCGGAATGGCTGACGGCGAACACCGCGTCCCGCTCGTCCAAATAATTACAGGCGATCACCTGCAAATGGGGGTCGGTATAGACTGCGGCATTCAGGCCAAGCCGCAAAAGCTTATGGTGCAAGTCCATGGCCACGGGGGCAGAGCCGCCCAGACCGAAGATCACGATTTTCCGGGCGTTCATCAGCAGCTGCGCCGCCGCCGCCAGGGTTTCCGGCTCCAGCATGTCCCGGGTGAACTGCAAGGCAAGCATGGCGCTCTGAAACACCTTGTCCCGCACCGCCTGGACGGAATCCTCGGCGCTGATCTCCTCGTGGATGATCTCATCCGGGGAGACCGTGGCCTGCGCCAGGGTCAGCTTCAGGTCTTCATAGCCGCTGAAGCCCAGCTTCTTATAAGCCCGGACGACTGTCGGATCCGAAACGCCGCAGGCATCCGCCAGCGCCGCCACCGACAGATCGATGATCCCCCGGGGATTTGTCTGGATATATTCCGCCACTTTCCGTTCGGATTTGCTGAGGTTTGGAAGGGAATTTTC
>CAKTKX010000050.1 GCA_934572365.1 uncultured Oscillospiraceae bacterium | reverse complement strand
CTTGATACCAATGCCGACGGTATCGGCGATTTTCAGGGGATCATCAACAAGCTGGACTATATCCGGGAGCTGGGCTGCAACGCGCTGTGGATCAATCCCTGCTTCCTGTCGCCCTTCGGCGATGCGGGGTACGATGTGGCGGATTATTACCGCGTCGCGCCCCGGTACGGCACGAACGAGGATTTGAAGCGCCTGTTTGCCGAGGCGCACGAGCGGGAAATGCACGTGCTGCTGGATCTGGTGCCGGGGCATACCTCCGTGGAGCATGAATGGTTCCGGGAGTCCATGAAGGCAGAGCGGAACGCCTACACCGACCGCTACGTGTGGACGGACAGCGCGTGGGAAGCACCGGAAAATATGGGGTGCCTGCGTGGGATTTCCCAGCGGGACGGCTCCTGCGCCATCAATTTCTTTACCTGCCAACCCGCGTTGAATTACGGCTACTATAACCGCACCCGCCCCTGGCAGCAGTCTCCCGACGACGAAGGCCCCAAGGCCACGCTGAATGCCATGATGGACGTGATGCGCTTCTGGCTGGGGCTTGGCTGCGACGGTTTCCGGGTGGACATGGCGTCCAGTCTGGTAAAGAATGACCCGGACAGCCTTGGCACCATCGCCCTGTGGCAGAAGGTTCGCGCGTTTCTAGATGCGGAATTCCCGGAGGCGGCCATGGTCTCCGAGTGGGGCGAACCGGAAAAATCTCTGCGCGGGGGCTTCCACATGGATTTCCTGCTCCATTTCGGCCCCTCACATTATAACGATCTGTTCCGGTGCGAGGAGCCTTACTTCTCTGACCGGGGCGTGGGCGACGCGTCGGCCTTCGTGGAAAAATACCTGGAAAGCCGGAAGCGGGCAGGGAAGGACGGCCTGATCTGCATTCCATCCGGCAACCACGACATGACCCGCCTTGCGAAGCACGTGGAGGGGGACGAGAAGAAGCTGGCCTTTGCGTTCCTGCTGACCATGCCCGGCGCGCCGTTCATTTACTACGGCGACGAGATCGGTATGCGCTATGTGGAGGGGCTGACCAGCGTAGAGGGCGGCTACGAGCGCACCGGCGCCCGGAGTCCCATGCAGTGGGATAAGGGAGTAAACGCGGGTTTCAGCGCCGCGCCTACGGATAAGATTTACATTCAGCAAGACCCTGCGCCTGACCGTCCCACGGTTGCGGGGCAGCTGGAGGACGAGACGTCTCTGCTGAATCACGTTCGCCGCCTGATCGCCCTGCGGCAGGCGCACAGCGCCCTGCAAAGCCGGAGCGGCATCACCTTCGTCAGCGACGGCGCACCGAAGCAGCCGCTGGTTTACAAGCGCGGCAGCGGCGAGGAAACGCTGCTGGTTGCCATCAATCCCTACCGGGAGGAAGTGTCCTTCCGGCTGGATGGGACGCTGGGCGGCGCGCTGTACACCTTCGGCGGCGTGGCCGCGCAGAAGGGGAAGACGGTCATTCTGCCCCAGGTAAGCGCGGGAATTTACGGCCTCAAATGAGTTTTCCTGCCCCGCCGAAAACCGGCGGGGCAGGAATTCCCGAAAAAGGGAAATTTACGCTTGACAAATCGGGTTTCCTGTAGTATTATAACCGGGCTGGACAGAGAGCACCGTGATGGAGAAGTCGCGTAGCTGGCCGAGCGCGCACGATTGGAAATCGTGTATACCCCAAAAGGGTATCGAGGGTTCAAATCCCTCCTTCTCCGCCAAGAAAAAATCCCCTTTTACTGCTAAAACATGGTAAAAGGGGAACTTTTTGCCCATTGTGAAAAATGACGGCTACCTGAAATCTAGGCTACCGTAGAGCTTGAAATAGGAGAGCAAAAGACTGGGGGCTGTAATAGCCCCCAGTCTTGATTATTTCTTTGTATAAGTAACTGTCAAGCCATCATCAGGATGATATGTCCAAGAAACCTTATATTTACCATTTTCCTCGACTTGGCGTCCCATCAAAGCAGATGTGTTCATCATATCTGAATATACGGAACCGGGAAAACCGAATTCTTTATTTGCGTATTGGACGGCTTCCAAAACGCCCTCTTGATGGCTGGGCAACATGAGCTTCCTGATAGTTGGATCCATATTGTCCCAAGTATCTGGTATCGTTTCAAGTGTAAAATAGTTGTTACCAGATGCAACAGAACCGGCAATATGAACGCATTTGTTCATAACTCTATCAAACTTGGATGGGATTAAAAGAATTACAATAACGATAGCAACTATTGCAACAGCAGCCCCTATAACGCCTAATTTCTTTTTTGACATTTTCTTCTGGGGAATATCCACAATTTCAGCAGTATTCTCAGTTTCCGCCGGATTGTTCCCATCTTCAACATGGTTTTCTTCTGCTTGAGCTACCTTTGATTGCTTGTTAAGTAGTGCGAGTAGTTTTTTCATTGGCCAACATCCTCTCTGTTTGTTTTTTCCTTTTTAATAGTAGCATATTAGTTCCTAGTTGTCAATATTAAAAGGACTATTAGGAACTTATAAATAAATACTATTCCCTATAAAATAAACATAAAGGGGATGGTATGAAATGCTTGATATGAAGATGATAGGTGAAAACATCAGAAAAGAACGCAAACGTCAACTTTTGACTATAGAAAAATTAGCTGAAATGGTTGGAGTAACAGAAAACTTCTTAGGAAAGATAGAGCGCGGAGAAAGTATGCCAAGTTTTCCAACTATGGATAGTATCGCTTGTGCATTGGGTGTAAGCATTGATTATCTTAAGGGCAATTACAGGCATAATACAGAGTACCAGTATATAAAAAGCCTTATGGAAGTGAATGGGCTGTCACAAGAGAACAAGGGTAGGTTTATTGACTTTATAAGCACGAATATCAAATACTTCAAAAGCTAGACGATTGTAGGCGGCTGCTTTTTTGCCGTTCTACTGCCACTTTTCGTAGTAAAATAGGAGAGGCATTCCAAATCATGTATAGGCTATGCTGTGTCCAGAAACATTGGATAATTTGACGAAAGGCGCAAACTGCGTAAGATGACAAGCCCCTGATGCAGCGGCGATGCTGCACCAGGGGAATTTTTCTGTGATTCGGTTCAAAAATGCTGCGGCCGTCTTTGCTTTACTTACCGTTCGCGTACAGCAGCGGGAAGGCCTTTTTATCCGTTCCGCAGAGAAGCGCGGCAAGAGAGATGACGCCCAGCCCCGCAATGCCTACGGCCAGCCAGGCGGCGGAGAAGCCTCGGCTGTCCAGCAGACGCCCCAGAAAGAGATTTCCGATGCTGGAAAATCCGCTGCTGACAATGGAAACAAAGGAATTCACCCGCCCCCAATGGGTCGCAGGGATCCGCCGGGTCATATACGGCTGATGCCCCAGGGTGTTGAAAACCTCCCCCAAAGTGAAAAGAACCATCAGCAGGAAGCAAAGCGCCAATTGCAGCTGGGCATAGCGATAGCTGTAGAGGCCGAGAACAATAAGCGTTTCCCCCAGCAGAATCTTCCGCACATCCCGGATGCCGCCCAGAAAGGTGGTCACAAGGGGCGTTGCCGCAATGACCACAAGGGCGTTGACACTGGTCAGAAGACCGAATACCTCCGCGCCCTTTGCGCCGTACAGCGCCTCCATATTCAGGGGGAGCAGATAGTTGAACTGGGCGTAGACAAAGCTTCCGAGTCCGCCCAGCAGCGCGTAGAGAATCAGCGCTTTCCGTTCCCGGAGGATGGAAAGAAGACTGTCGCCCTGCCGGCTCTGCTCGTACTGGCTGACGTGGGTCTTCTCCACCTGGAGCCGCTTGACATAGAGGATGATTAGCAGGGTAGAGGAGAAGGTTGCCGCCGCCGTAATGAGAAAGGCCAGCCCCAGATGGTTTTCAAACAGAAAACCGCCCAGCGTAGGGGCAAGCACCAGCCCCAGATTCATGCCCAGGTATTGCAGGCTGTAGGCTTTTTCCCGGCTGTCACTGTCGCTGAGGTCAGCGACAAGAGCGTCGTAGGAGGGACCTTCGATGGTCGCAAACATTCCGGCAATGTAAAACAGGGCAATGCTGAATTTGGACAGGGGGATAAGACCGGCGACGATATAGCAGCCCACGGTGACCAGATCGCAGACGACGATGATATGTTTCCGGTTCCGGCTGTCTGCCAGCTTGCCGCCCAGGAGCATCATGGGAAACTGAAGGATGCCCATGACCATGGTGATCAGGGCGATTGTCGTAGCGTCAAAGCCCAGCTTGTTTTTCAGGATCAGCGTCATCAGCGGCCAGATCAGGGACCCCATGCTGGTGACGATCCGTCCCCAGAAGAGGACGTATATTTCCCGGCTCAGATTCCGGTACTGGCCGATAAATTTTTCCAAACGATTCATGCGTGGCAGCCTGCTTTCCATTTTTTGGAATAGTATAACACGGCCAGCCGGATAATTCCAGAGTTCCGTGGAAAAACCGGAAAAATTGGCAAATCCGGTCTAAATTCCCGGAATGCTGCTTGCGGGGTATACACGATGGGGAATCATGCGGAATGTTTTCGGAGTCTTGGCTTGCGAATTGCGTGCGGGTGTGCTAAAATTCCTGATATACGTTGGCAGTTTTGCATAATGACCGCAGTAGGGCAATCAACGGCAAATATAATTTTCATTCATCGGAAAGGGGAAAGAGACATGGACGAAAACAAAAAGGACGACTTTGCTTATGGCCAGAGAATCTGTGCTTGCTGTAATAAATGTGTTGTCGATTTTTGGGATATATGTGATGTGTGCGGTTGGCAGAATGATTTAGTTCAAAATGAGGACCCGGATTATGGCGGCGGGGCAAATAGAATGAGCCTTAACGAAGCCAAGAAGGCCTATGCCGAGGGCAGAAAGGTTTATTAAAAACACACCGGAGGGCAAGGGTCACTATGTCGGGAAAATCCAATTTCATACAGGCAATCGGCCTTTTCGGGACGGTTTTGTTTTTCCTGTCGTATCAGTGCAAAAATAACCGGACGCTGTTCCGCGTCCAGTTTGTTTCCTATCTGTGCTACACCACCCATCTGCTGATGCTGGGGGCGATCACCGGGGGAATCAGCTATGTGCTGAACACGGTTCGTTCCTTTTGCCTGGGGAGCAGAAGCCGCTTTCTGAAAGGGAAGATCATGTGCGCCGCGCTGTGCGTCATGCAGGTGGCGGCGCTGATTTTTATATGGGACGGCTGGTGGTCGATTCTGCCGGTGGCCGCGAATATTGTGGCCACGGTCGGCGGGTATACGTACAATCCGCGGAAAATCCGCCTCGTGGGGATGCTGGTCAATTCGCCGCTGTGGATTATTTACGATGGAATCATCGGCTCCTGGGCGGGGATTCTGGACGAGATCGTCACGGAGGCGTCCATGATCGTATCCATTTTCCGTTATGGGTGGAAGAATCTGGATTCCGTCAGCGGACAGGACTGATTTGCTAACCAATTCTTAAATTAAAATTATGATGACAAACCCCCAGCAATATGGTATAGTCTCAGTAAAGAAACCGGCAAAGGAGTATTATCCATGGGGTATGATTATCTGGTCGTGGGGGCAGGGCTGTTCGGCGCTGTCTTTGCCCGGCAGGTGAAGGCGGCGGGGAAGTCCGTGCTTGTGGTCGACCGGCGGGGTCACGTCGGCGGCAATGTGTATACCGAGGAGATCGAGGGAATCCAGGTACATACCTACGGCGCCCATATTTTCCACACCAACGACAAGACCGCCTGGGAGTATGTCAACCGGTTCGCGGAATTCAACCGCTACACCAATTCTCCGGTGGCGAATTACCACGGGGAGCTGTACTCTCTGCCCTTCAACATGTATACCTTCAATAAAATGTGGGGCGTGACGACTCCACAGCAGGCGGAGGCGGAGATCGCCCGTCAGCGGGAGGCCGCCGGGATTGCGGAGCCGAAGAATCTGGAGGAGCAGGCGATTTCCCTTGTCGGCACGGATATCTATGAGAAGCTGATAAAGGGCTACACCGAAAAGCAGTGGGGACGCCCCTGCACGGAGCTTCCTGCCTTTATCATCAAGCGCCTGCCTGTCCGTCTTACCTTTGACAATAACTACTTTAACGCCCGGTTCCAGGGCATTCCCATGGGCGGTTATACCAAAATGGTGGAGAATATGCTGGCCGGTATCGAGGTGCGGCTGAATGTGGACTATCTGGAACACAGAGCCGAGCTGAACGCGCTGGCGGACAAGGTCGTTTACACCGGCTCCATTGACAGCTACTTTGACTATTGCTACGGCCCTCTGAGCTACCGCTCCGTCCGGTTTGAGACGGAGGTGCTGGATACGCCCAATTTCCAGGGCAATGCCGTGATCAACTACACCGACCGGGAGACGCCCTACACCCGCGTCATCGAGCATAAGTTCTTCGAGTTCGGCACCCAGGAAAAAACCGTGGTGTCCCGGGAGTACAGCTCTGAGTGGAAGCCGGGGGTGGAGCCGTACTATCCCGTGAACGATGAGAAAAATAATGCCCTGTATGAACAGTATAAAGCGCTGGCGGACAGGGAAGAGAAAACCATTTTCGGCGGCCGTCTGGGGCAGTACCGCTATTACGACATGGACGCGGTGATTCTCCGGGCGCTGAGCCTTGCCAAATCGGAAATTGAAGGAGAAACATAAATGAAGCTTCTGACGGTCACAGTACCTTGCTACAATTCCCAGGACTACATGGAGAAGTGCATCCAGAGCCTTCTGCCCGGGGGAGACCGGGTGGAGATCATCATCATTGACGACGGCTCCAAGGACAACACCGGAAAAATCGCCGACGAATACGCCCGGAAATTCCCGGACATCGTGCGGGTCATCCATCAGGAAAACGGCGGCCACGGCGAGGGCATCAACCAGGGATTGAAGCACGCCACCGGCATCTATTTCAAGGTCGTGGACAGCGATGACACCCTCAGCTCTGATTTCCCCAAGTTCCTGGACGCGCTGGAGGAATGCGAGCGGCAGGGCGGCGTGGATATGATGGTGACCAACTACTATTACGTCCATTCCGACGGCGACGGAGACCGCTCCATCAACTATTCCAGCGTATTGCCGGAAAACCGGATCTTCACCTGGGAGGACACCAAGCCCTTCCGGGTCTACCAGATGCTCACCATCCATTCCAGCACCTTCCGCACCGAGATTATGCGCAAATGGGAGCAGCCCCTTCCCAAGCACGTTTTCTACGAGGACAACCTGATGATCTATCAGACGATGCCCTACGTGCGGAAACTGTACTACCTCAACGTCGATCTTTACCGCTCCTGGATCGGGCGGCCGGATCAGTCGGTGCAGTCCACCGCCCTGGCCAAGCGCCACGCAGACCAGATCCTGGTGACGGAGCGGTGCTTCACCACCTGCCATTTGGACGACATCGCCGAACCCCGGCTGAGACGGTACATGAAGCATGACCTGTTCATGATGTTCGGCATTTCCATTCTCACGACCCGGCTGAACAAGTCCGCCGAGACGGATGCCGAGCTGAAAAAGATGTGGGAGACCTGCGCGGCCTTTGACCCCAAGTGGGCGCACTATTTCCGCAAGCGCACGCCGCTGCTGTTTATCAGTGTACCGGGGCGCGCGGGGCAGAAATTCGCCGGGAGCTTTTACCGGTTTGCAAATAACGTAGTGCGGTTCAATTAAATAAAGCATAGACGCAGGAGTGGCGGATTGACCGGCTCCTGCGTTTTTTTGTCAGAATTTGGCGTATTCCCAAATGGTTACAAATATGTTACAATTGCTTTGCATATATGCGAGGGGAGCAGTTGCCGACGGGCGGAAGGCTTCCCGAGAAAACAGAACGAGGTGATTGTTATTCGACGAATTCTGACTTGTACTGTATTGGTTTTGCTCCTTTTGGGAGCATTTCTTCTGCCGATGCGGACAGAGGCGGCCACGACGGATTCCAAAGCCGGTGTCGTGACCACGGCTTCCGGAAAGCTGAACGTGCGAAGCAGCCCGTCCTCCGGCGCAGCGGTGGCCGCGTCGCTGAATAAGGGCAGCTACGTTACGCTGATCTCCAAATCCGGCGACTGGTGGAAGGTGGAATATGCAAAAGGAAAGTACGGCTACTGCCACGCGGGCTTCATTACGGTGGTGGAGGGAACTCCGGTATCCGTGGCGGTGAGCAGCGGCACGCTGAACGTCCGCAGCGGGGCGGGGACGGCCTACGGAAAGGTCGGCTCTCTCGGCAAGGGAGAAACGGTCATCCGGCTGTCCACCGCCAACGGGTGGAGCCGTGTGCTTTATGGCGGAACGAAAACCGGATATGTTAGCGCTCAATATTTGTCCGGGAACTACGCTTCGGTTTCCCTGAACGTGCCGAATTTCAAGCAGACGGACGCCCGCTGGGCGAACGTTCAGATCGGTACATCCGGGAAGCCATTTTCCCAGATCGGCTGCGCCACGACGGCGGTGGCAATGATGGAGTCCTTCCGCACGGGAAGAACCATCTACCCCGACGCCATGGCGAAGGAGCTTACCTACACACCTTCAGGCAGTCTCTATTGGCCGAGCCACTATACGGCGGTTACGGATGGCTCCGGGTATCTCAGCGCCGTTTACGGCAAGCTGAAGCAGGGGAAACCCGTTTTGCTCGGCGTCAGCAATGCCTATGGCGGGCAGCACTGGGTGGTGGTCACGGGGTACGCCGGGGGAAGCAGTCTGACGGCCTCCGGATTTACCA
>CAKTKX010000049.1 GCA_934572365.1 uncultured Oscillospiraceae bacterium | reverse complement strand
CGCTGATCCGGAGGGGATAACATGGATATCTGGAAGTCCTTGGACGGGATGGTGGAGGCGGAGCTGACCAGCGCGGAGCCGGGGGCGGCGCTGGAAGCGGCCAATGCCCGGGGCATCCCGCTTTATGACGTGATACAGGTGGGCGACCTGACCGCCCGGTTCCGGGTGCGCAGACGGGATTACCGGACGCTGGAAGCCCTCAGAGAAAAACGGGGAGATACGCTGCGTCTGCGCCGCCGGATGGGCGCGTACTGGACGCTGAAACGGCTTCTGACCCGGCCGATGCTCCTGTGCGGGCTGGCGGTGTTTCTGGCAGCGGCGATTTTTCTTCCCACCCGAATCTTTTTCGTGCGGGTGGAGGGCAATGTGACCACGCCCACCCGGCTCATTCTGGACGCCGCGGGAGAAAGTGGTATCCGATTCGGCGCTTCCCGGCGGGCGGTGCGGAGTGAGAAAATGAAGAACGCTCTGCTGTCGGCGCTTCCCCAGCTGCAATGGGCGGGGGTGAATACCTCTGGGTGCGTGGCCACCGTTTCCGTGCGGGAGCGGACAGACCCGGAGGTGACGGGACAGGATTCGGCGGTGAGCAGCATTGTCGCCTCCCGGGACGGCTTCATCATCTCTGCCACGGTGACCCGGGGCAATTTCCTGTGCCGGGTGGGGCAGGCGGTGAAGGCAGGACAGGTGCTGATCTCCGGCTACACCGACTGCGGCATCTGCATTCAGGCGACGAGAGCGGAGGGGGAAATTTACGCCCAGACAAGCCGGAGTTTTGCCGCCGTGACCCCGGTAAAGTGGACGGCTCGGGGGGAGCAGACCGCCGTCAGGCGAAAATACAGCCTCATCCTCGGAAAAAAACGTATAAATTTATGGAAAGACAGTGGAATTTTGCAGGGCACTTGTGATAGAATGGATAGGCGATATGAACTGACCCTGCCGGGCGGCTTTCGCCTGCCGGTCACGCTGTGCGTGGAGGAATATACTTTCTACGATTGGGAAAGGATGACTTTGGAGCCGGAGGCGGCGGAAGCGGCGCTTTCCCGGTTTGCCCAGAGCGCTCTGACCCAGCAGATGGTAGCCGGGCGGATCATAAGCCGGGAGGAATCGGTCACGCAGTCGGAGGATAAGTACCTGTTGGAAGGGACGTATGCCTGCGTGGAAATGATCGGCCGGGTTCGCAGAGAACAGATTGGAGATACAAATGGGAAAAGTGGTTGAACGAATCGTCAACGCCGAGCGGGTGGAGGACCTGATCACGGTGTTTGGCTCTTTTGACGAAAATATCAAACGGATTGAAGAAGCCCTGAACGTCCGGGTGGTGAACCGGGGGACAGACCTCCGGGTCTCCGGGGACGAGGAAATGGCAGACAAGGCCGTGCGCACGCTGGAAGGGCTGCTGTCTCTGGCCGCCAAGGGCGAGACCATCGACGAACAGCGGGTGCGCTATCTGATTACATTGGTCAACGAGGGCAACGACGCCCAGGTGGCGCAGATGGCAAAGGATGTGGTCTGTATCACCGCCAAGGGAAAGCCCATCAAGGCCAAAACCGTAGGTCAGCAGAACTACATGAAGGCCATCATGAAGAACACCATCACCATCGGCGTCGGCCCCGCCGGTACCGGCAAGACCTATCTGGCGGTCGCCGCCGCCGTGGCCGCCTTCCGGGAGCGCACGGTGAACCGGATTATCCTCACCCGTCCGGCGGTAGAGGCGGGGGAACGGCTGGGCTTTTTGCCCGGCGATTTGCAGAATAAGGTTGACCCCTATCTGCGGCCGCTGTATGACGCGTTGTACGACATGCTGGGGGCGGAGACCTTCCAGAAGTATCAGGAGCGCGGCTCCATTGAGGTCGCGCCGCTGGCCTATATGCGCGGCCGGACGCTGGACGACAGCTTCATCATTCTGGACGAAGCCCAGAACACCACCCGGGAGCAGATGAAGATGTTCCTGACCCGCCTTGGTTTCGGCTCAAAAATCGTCATTACCGGCGACGTGACCCAGATCGACTTGCCCGACGACAAGGTTTCCGGCCTGAAGGACGCCGTGCGGGTGCTGGACGGGGTGAAGGATATCGCCATCTGCCGCCTGACCGCTGCAGACGTGGTGCGTCACGCCCTGGTGCAGGAGATCATCAGCGCCTACGAGCGCTCTGCTCAGAAAAAGGAAGTCAAAAAACCGACCCGTCAAATTCAGGGCCGTTACCATCAGAGGAAGAACTGACATGAGACATAAAATCAACATCGTATTCGAGCAGCTGAGCCTGCAAAAATTCACCGTCAAGAGCATCATCCGCACCTGTATCAACGCGGTTCTGGACGCGGAGGGTATCAAGATCCCCTGCGAAATCAACGTCCTTGTGACGGATGACGCGGGCATTCAGGTGGTCAACCGGGAGAGCCGCCACATGGACAAGCCTACGGACGTGCTGAGCTTCCCCATGTTCCAGCTCATCGCCGGGGAGCCGCCCACGGACTGGACGGACTTTCAGGATCCGGAGACCGGGCTGGTGCCGCTGGGGGATATGTGCATTTCTCTGGAACGGGCGATTGCCCAGGCCAAAGAGTTCGGCCATTCCACCCGCCGGGAGGTGGGGTATCTCACCATCCATTCCATGCTCCATCTGCTGGGCTATGACCATCTGGACGAGGGCGAGGAAAAGAAGAAAATGCGCGGCAGAGAGGAAGCCATTGCCGCGTCCATCCCCAATATGAGCCGGGACTGAGGAGAACAGAAAATGAAAACAAAATCCGCTATGATCACCATTGCCGGACGCCCCAACGTGGGCAAGTCCACCCTGACCAACTATCTCGTCGGCGAGAAGATCGCCATCGTATCCAATAAGCCCCAGACCACCCGCAACCGCATCTGCGGCATCGTGACGAGAGGGGACACCCAGTTCGTATTCGTGGACACCCCCGGCTACCACCGGGCAAGAACAAAGCTGGGCGATTACATGGTGAATGTCGCCCGAGAATCCATTTCCGACGTGGATTTGACCATCCTTGTGGTGGAGCCGATCGCGTCTATCGGCCCCCAGGAGGAAGGGCTGATCGATAAAATCAAGAGCAGCCATTGCCCCGCCATTCTTGCCATCAATAAAATTGACACCGTGGAAAAGGATGCTCTTCTGGAAGTCATCGCCGTCTATTCTCAGGCGGCGGCCTTTGACGCCATCATACCCATCTCCGCCAAAACCGGCGACGGGGTGGAGGATCTGCTGGAAACCTGCGGCAAATACGCCGAAGAAAGCCCCTTCCTGTTCCCGGAGGACGTGACCACCGACCAGCCTGAGCGGCAGGTGATGGCGGAGATCATCCGGGAAAAGCTGCTGTGGTGCCTTGACCGGGAGGTTCCCCACGGAACCGCCGTAGAGATCACGAAATTCTCCGAGCGGGACAGCGGCATCATCGACATTGACGCCACCATTTACTGCGAAAAGGCCAGCCACAAGGGCATCATCATCGGCAAAAACGGCGCCATGCTGAAAAAAATCTCATCTATGGCGCGGGCGGACTGCGAGAAATTCATGGGTACCAAGGTATTCCTGACCACCTGGGTCAAGGTGAAGGAAAACTGGCGGGACAGCGACTTTCTGGTGCGCAACTTTGGCTACAGCGAATAATTTCCAGTGGTAAATTTCCGAAGTGCGGCAAACCCTACCTTCAGGAGGGATGTCTATGAACGCTTTGGATTACTGGCAGCTGTTTCTGGAGACCGGCGCACCGGAAATGTATCTCATGTACTGCAAGCACAAATCGGAGGAAACCCATGTATTTGACGATTCAGGGCATCGTCCTGAGAGTTACGGACTACAATGACAAGGACGCCTTGCTGACCATGCTGACCCGCCGCCATGGCAGGCTGACCGTGAAGGCGCGGGGGCTGCGGCGGAAAAACAGCCCGCTGATTGCTCCGTGCCAGCTGCTTGCCTACGGGGAGTTTACGCTGTTTGAATACCGGGGACAGTACACCATCAACGAAGCTCAATCCATCGAGCTGTTTACGCCCCTGCGCCGGGACTTGACCAAGCTGTCTCTGGGTACGTATTTTGCCCAGGTTTCGGAGGTTCTCTCTCAGGAAGATATGCCGAACCCGGAGCTGCAATCGCTGCTGCTCAACTGCCTGTATGCCCTTTCCAAACTCAATCTTCCGGAAAGCCAGGTCAAGGCCGTGTTCGAGCTGCGCGCCGCCTGCCTGTCGGGCTATACCCCCGACCTCACCGGCTGCCATGTCTGCGACAGCCCGACGCCGGAGCGGTTCGACCTGTCGGCAGGTATGCTGGAATGCCGGAATTGCCGAAGCCCTGAGTCGAACGGCATTCGGATGCCGGTACCGCCCTCCGCGCTGGAGGCCATGCGTTACATCTGCTATTGCGACAGTAAAAAGCTGTTTTCCTTTCAGGCGGGGGAAGATACTTTGCAGCAGCTTTCCGAGGTGACGGAGGCATACCTCGCGACCCAGCTGGAACGGGGCTTTTCCACGCTGGATTTCTACAAATCGCTACTTATATAGGAGATAATAATAAAAATGTCAGAATTATACGAGAAATCCCTGGGAAAGCTGGAACTTGACCAGGTTTTGCGGCTTCTTGCCGAATGCGCCGGAAGCGAGGGCGGAAAGGAAGCCTGCCTGTCGCTGCGGCCTTCTTCGGACTTGGAGGAAGTGGAGCTGATGCTGAATCAGACCACCGCGGCCTCCGACCTGTGTACCCGGAAGGGCAACCCCGTTTTCGGGGACGTGACCGACTGTTCCGCGTCTTTGGAGCGGGCAGACAGGGGCGGCAGCTTGCAGCCCGTGGAGCTGCTGCGCATTGCGGGCATTCTCCGCTGCGCCCGGAATATCAAGGGCTATGTCGCCGAGGACGACAAGGCGACGGTGCTGGACGCCCTGTTTCAGGCGCTCAGCCCTAACAAATATTTAGAGGACAAAATTTTCGGCGCGATCCTCTCCGAGGAAGAAATCGCGGACAACGCCTCCCCGGAGCTGTCCGACATCCGCCGCCATATGCGCATTCAGGCGGGGAAGATCCGGGACAGCCTGCAAAAGGTGATTTCCTCCCCGGCCTACTCCAAATTCCTGCGGGAGCCGATCATCACCATCCGTCAGGGGCGGTACGTGGTTCCCGTGAAAAGCGAGTGCAAAAACGACGTCCCCGGACTGGTGCATGACGTGTCCGCGACAGGCTCTACATACTTTGTGGAACCCATGTCCGCCGTCAACGCCAATAACGCTCTGCGGGAGCTGGAATTAAAGGAAAAAAAGGAAATCGAGCGGATTCTGGCGGAGCTGTCCAGTGAAGCCGCCGCCTACCGGGAGGCCATTGACTTAGATTACCGGATGCTGGTACAGCTGGACGTGATCTTCGCCAAGGCAAAGCTTGCCTATCGGATGCGCGCCTGGGCGCCCATCATGAACGATCAGGGCAGGGTGGAGCTGCGAAACGCCCGGCATCCTCTCATCGACCCGAAAACCGTGGTGCCGATCTCTCTGCGGCTGGGTACGGATTTTGATACCATGATCATCACCGGCCCCAACACCGGCGGCAAGACCGTCACCCTGAAAACCGTGGGTCTTCTGACGCTGATGGCGGAGTGCGGCCTGCACGTCCCCGCCGGGGACGGAAGCGTGCTGTCCACCTTTGACGCCATTCTCGCCGACATCGGGGACGAGCAGTCCATCGCCCAGAGCCTGTCCACCTTTTCCAGCCATATGCGCACCATCGTGGATGTGGTCGCCCAGTGCGATGACCGGACGCTGGTGCTGTTCGACGAGCTGGGCGCAGGCACCGACCCGGCGGAGGGCGCGGCGCTGGCTACCGCCATCATCGAATTTTGCCGGAAGCTGGGCAGCCGTGTGGTGGCAACGACCCACTATGCCGAATTGAAGCTCTACGCCATGCGCACCAAGGGCGTCATCAACGCCTCCTGTGAGTTCGACGTGGAGACCCTTCGCCCGACTTATAAGCTGCTCATCGGCATTCCCGGCAAGTCCAATGCCTTTGCCATTTCCCGGAAGCTGGGGCTTTCGGAGGAAATATTGAAGGAAGCCGACGATCTGGTGGACAAGTCCGACAAGGATTTTGAGGACGTGCTGTCCCAGCTGGAGCAGCAGCGCCAGCAGATGGAGTTTGCCCGTCAGGAGGCCGAGCGCCTGAAACAGGAGACGGCGAAGATCAAGCAGCAGAACGAGGAATATCAGGAGCAGCTCCGCAGGGAAAAGGAAAAGGCCGTGGAGTCCGCCCGCCGGGAAGCCCAGCACATCATCGACGAAGCCCGCGCCGCCGCCAACATTGCCTCTGAGGAGCTGAAAGCCATGCGCAAGCAGCTGGCCGACAGCGCCGACGTCAGCGGTATCAACCAGCGTCAGGTCGAACTGCGCCGGAACCTCAACGAGGTGGAGGACAAGCTCCGCGCCTCCCAGCCCAAGAAGGAGCGCCCAAAGCCCACCCGGGGCATTCTGGTGGGGGACACCGTGGAGCTTCTGAAACTGGGAACCAAGGCCAGCGTCCTCGCCATCAACAAGGACGGCACCTACCAGCTCCAGGCGGGCATCCTGAAACTCACCGCGAAGCCTGATGAGATCTACCTTCTGGAAAACGAAAACCCCTACAAGGCCAAGAGCGGCCATCCTGCCCATTCCGGCCGGGAGATGAAAATGACCGCCATGCCGACGGAGGTTGATCTCAGGGGCATGGACACGGTGGAGGCCATCTGTGTTTTGGAACGGTATCTGGACGAGGCCATGCGGGCGAACTTAAGTACCGTGCGCATCATCCACGGCAAGGGAACCGGCGCGCTGCGTGCCGCCGTGCAGCAGTCCCTGAAAAAGAATAAGTTCGTCAAGAGCTTCCGCCTTGGCGTGTACGGCGAGGGCGAAGACGGCGTGACCATTGCTGAGTTCCGTTAAGGCAACACCGCACAATTGCGTCTGCGAGTCTCAGCCGTCTTTTTGCCCCACTTCTTCAGTTTGAAAAACGAGAAATACATACAGTATTCCTTCGTTTTCCAAACTTTGAATTGGGACAAAAATCCTGTCTGAGACTTCTTGCCGAATTGTGCGGTGCTGCCTTAAAAATTTCCAGTATCAGGAAATACTCCCGTTTTTTCGAATACGAGGAGACGGGTTTCCTAAGGTATTGTGAAAACAGAACGAAAAACAGTTGACATTTTCGGTAAAAATAGCTATCATATATCTAGACCCGTCGTATCCGCGTGGATATGATGAAAAGGAGTGAATGGATATGTTCAACAAAGAAGTGGTGGTTCGTTGTGAATCCGGCCTGCATAACCGACAGGCGACCTACTTCGTACAGAAGGCCAACGAATTTGAAAGCAGCATCTGGCTGGAATCCGGCAGCCGCAGGATGAACGCCAAGAGCTTGCTGGGTATCATGTCTCTGGGTGTCGTGACCGGTACTACCGTGACCCTGAGCGCCTCCGGCCCCGATGCGGAGTCCGCCGTCAACGCCCTGGACGCACTGCTCCAGAGGGACGTGTATTAAGATATTTGCTTACTTAGCCGCCTCAATGCCCCAAGCATTGGGGCGGTACATTTTAGCGCTCGTGAGGGGAAGACCATGACCTTTGATGAACTGAAAGAAAAAGCCCTGTCCCTGCCCTATACCCCCGGTGTGTATATCATGCGGGACAAGACGGACAAGGTCATCTACGTGGGCAAGGCGAAGAAGCTGAAAAATCGGGTCAGCCAGTATTTTCAGGACACGGCGTCCCACACCCCGAAAACCCGGCTGATGGTGAGCAAAATTCACCATTTTGACATCATTGTCGCCGCTTCCGAATTTGAAGCGCTGGTGCTGGAATGCTCCCTCATTAAGCGCTATATGCCCAAATACAACATCCTTTTGAAGGACGACAAGGGCTATCCCTACCTAAGGCTTAACATGAAGGACATTTACCCGGTCATCACCATGGTCAGCAAACCGGCGGACGACGGCGCGGATTATTACGGCCCCTACGGCGGCAGAGCCGTGACCCACGATGTGATGGAGGCCATTCGCCTGACCCTCAAGCTGCCCGGCTGCCACAAGCAGTTCCCCCGGGATGTCGGCAAGGAGCGCCCTTGCCTGAACTATCACATGAACCAGTGCGCCGGGTGGTGCCAGGAGAGCAAAAGCTGCACCGAGTACCGGGAAACCATGCTCCAGGCGCGGGAGCTTTTGAAGGGGAATTACAAGGCGGTGGCCGAGCAGCTTCGCGGGCAGATGCTCACCGCCGCGGACAACCTGGAATTTGAGCTGGCGGCCAGTCTCCGCGACCGCCTGAACGCGGTAGAAAATTTGGGACAGAAGCAGCTTGTGACAGCCGGTACTCTCGCAGACACCGACGTGGTCGGCTACGGGGAGACCGAGGCCAAGGCGTGCTTTGCCGTGCTGCATTTCTCCGGCGGCAATCTGCTGGACAAGGACTACGAGGTGTTTTCCAGACCCGACGACAAGCTGGAAGCCGTTTCCAGCCTGCTCAAGCAGTTCTACCTGAGCCGCGGCATTGCCCCCAGGCGGGTGCTGCTGCCCTTTGCAATCGACGACGGCGAGCTGTTCGCCGAGCTGCTGGAACAGCAGTACGGGCGGCGGCCGAAGCTCCACGTCCCCCAGCGGGGCGACAATCTGCGCCTGGTGGAGCTGGCCTGCAAAAACGCCTTTGAGGAAGCTGAGCGTGTCACCGGCAGGGAAGAGCGGGTCAGCGCGACGCTGACGCTGCTTGGAAAAATGCTGGCCATTCCCGCTCCAAAACGGATGGAATCCTTCGATATTTCCAACATTTCCGGCACGGACATCGTCGCCAGCATGGTGGTATTTCAGGAGGGAAAGCCGAAGAAAAGCGACTACAAGCGCTTCAAGGTGGAGGGGCTGACCGATCAGGACGACTACGCCTCCATGCGTCAGGTCGTGACCCGGCGGTT
>CAKTKX010000048.1 GCA_934572365.1 uncultured Oscillospiraceae bacterium | reverse complement strand
GCCAGCGGCGCGCGGCTGCTGGAATGCGCCTGCGGCCCCTGCATCGGCATGGGCTTCTCCCCCAATTCCGGCGGCGTTTCCCTAAGAACCTTCAACCGGAACTTCCTGGGTCGCTCCGGCACCCGGGACGGACAGGTGTATCTGGTTTCCCCCGAAACCGCCGTAGCTTCCGCCCTGACGGGCTGCATCACCGACCCGACCACCATCGACGAGCCGCTGCACGTGGCCATGCCGGAAAAGTTCCTTGTAAATGACTCCGCCGTGCTGCCCCCCCTCCCCGCGGATAAGGCGGCGGACGCTCAGGTGCTTCGCGGCCCCAACATCAAGGAATTCCCCAAGAGCAAGCCATTTGCCGACAGACTGACGGCAAAGCTGGTGCTGAAGGTGGGGGACAACATCACCACCGACCACATCATGCCCGCCGGTGCGAAGATTTTGCCCTACCGGTCGAACATTCCCTACCTGAGCAAGTTCTGCTTCGAGGTCTGCGACCCCACCTTTGCTGAGCGAGCTAAGGCGGCGGGAGACGGCATCGTCGTGGGCGGCAGCAACTACGGTCAGGGTTCCTCCCGGGAGCACGCGGCGCTGGTGCCGATGTATTTGGGCATCCGGTGCGTCATTGCCAAGTCCTTCGCCAGAATCCACGTGGCGAACCTGATCAACGCGGGTATCTTGCCGGTGACCTTTGAAAATCCGGAGGACTATGACAAGCTGAGTCAGGACGCGGTTCTTACCATTTCGGACATTGCCAGCGGCATGGAGCAGGGCAGACTCGCGGTCACCACTGACAACGGCTTTAAGTTTTATGTAAACTGCGCCCTGACGGAACGTCAGAGGGCGATTCTGCTGGCAGGCGGACTGCTGAACTACACAAAGGAGGGCGGACAATAATGAAGGAAATTACACTTGCCTGTGAGGCATTTCAGAAGCTGCTGGAGGAGCAGCTGGAGCGAATTCGGAATATGAACGGGGAAAAGACGGATTTCTCCACCAAAAAGCAGGTTACCATCGGCGTTATTGACGGCGACGGCATCGGCCCCATCATCACGGCGCAGGCTACCCGGGTGCTGGAAAAGCTGCTGGCGGAGGAAATTGCGGCGGGTTCCATCGTTATCAAGCAGATCGAGGGGCTGACCATTGAGAACCGCCTTGCCTGCGGCAAAGCCATTCCCGATGATATCCTGGCGGAGATCAAGACCTGCGACGTGCTGCTGAAAGGCCCCACCACCACCCCCATGGGCGGCAAGATGGAGAGCGCCAACGTGGCCATGCGCCGGGAGCTGGATCTGTACGCCAACTGCCGTCCCGTGTGTATCCCCGAAAAGAACATCGACTGGATGTTCTTCCGGGAGAATACCGAGGGCGAGTACGTTCTGGGCAGCCGGGGCGTGGAGCTGTCCGGCATGGCGGTGGACTTCAAGATCACAACCGACCTGGGTACCCGCCGGATCGCCAGAGCCGCTTTTGACTACGCCAAAAACAACGGCAAGACCCACGTGGCAGTGGTCACCAAGGCCAACATCATGAAGAAGACCGACGGAAAATTCACCGCCATCTGCCACGAGGTCGCCGCCGACTATCCCGGCATCACCGTGGACGACTACTACATCGACATCATGACGGCGAATCTATTGAAGGAGCCGCTGCGGGAGCAGTTCCAGGTGGTGCTGCTGCCCAACCTCTACGGCGATATCATCACCGACGAGGCCGCCCAGATCCAGGGCGGTGTCGGCACGGCGGGTAGCGCCAACATGGGCGACCGCTACGCCATGTTTGAGGCGATCCACGGCTCTGCGCCTCGGATGATCGAGCGGGGCATGGGGGACTACGCAAACCCCGCCAGCATCATCAAGGCCGCCGCCATGCTGCTTCGCCATATCTGCCGGGTTGACGCCGCCGCGCGGCTGGAAAAGGCCATGGAGGCGTGCAAAGTGGAAGTCAAGAGCGATGGCACCGCGGCCACTGCTGCCCAGTATGCCGACGCTGTGATGGCGCTGCTGTAAAGCGATAAATGAAACGAGGGGCTGTCTTTGAGCAAGACAGCCCCTTTCCTGCGGAAAGGCAAAATAAAAACGCCGCTGAAAATTTCAGCGGCGGATTTATATGCCAGGATAATCAGACGGCGCGCTCAACCTTGTTGGAGCGGAGGCATCTGGTACAAGCGTACACATGGCAGGGGGTCCCGTTAACGACAGCCTTGACGCGCTTCACGTTGGGCTTCCATGCACGGTTGGAACGTCTGTGGGAGTGAGAGACCTTGATACCGAAGGTTACGCCCTTACCACAAAAATCACACTTAGCCATTTTCTAGCACCTCCCATCCGATAATGACTCGATAAATACGCCAATTCACAGGCGCTTAGATATGATATCAGATTTCGCGGTAAAATGCAAGTGTTTTTTTCAAAAAATTTGTTTTTTTGAAATGTATTGATATTCCCGTCCCTTACGGGTATAATGAACGAAAGAAACTGCCCTTCGAGGTGAAAACCATGACGGATACATACAGTGTGCCGCTGAAAACCCTGGTAAAGGAATTTAATCTGGAAGTCACCTATGCGTCCACGGATTTCGACGCCATCCGCATCACCGTCGAGGACGTGGCAAGACCCGGGCTTCAGCTGGCGGGTTACTTTGACCATTACGAGCCTATGCGCTTGCAGGTCATGGGCAATGTGGAAATGAGCTATGTGGACAAGATGCAGCCCAAGGAGCGGGGGGCAATCTTCGACCGGCTGTTTTCCTACAAATTCCCGGCGCTGCTCATCGCCCGGGACATCCCGCCCCACGCCGAGTGCCTCCAGATGGCGCAGAAGCACAACGTCACCGTCCTGCGCACCAAGGAAGCCACCAGCACCATCGTTTCCACCATCATCACCTACCTGAAAGCCGCGCTGGCGCCCCGGATTACCCGCCACGGCGTGCTGGTGGAGGTCTACGGCGAGGGCATTCTCCTGATCGGCGACAGCGGCATCGGCAAAAGTGAGGCCGCCGTGGAGCTGCTCAAGCGCGGCCACCGGCTGATCGCCGACGACGCCGTGGAAATCCGCAAGGTCTCCACAAACTCGCTGGTGGGTACCGCTCCCGAGCTGATCCGCAATTACATCGAGCTGCGGGGCATCGGCATCGTCAACGTGGCGAAGCTGTTCGGCATGGGCGCCGTCCGCACGGAAAACGAGATCAACCTGATCGTGAACATCGTTCCATGGAACACCCAGGAGGTCTACGACCGGCTGGGTCTGGAGGAGCAGTACATGGAGCTGCTGGGGGTCAAGGTTCCCATGAACACCATCCCCATCACCCCGGGGCGGAACCTTGCCATGATTCTGGAGGTTGCCGCCATGAACAACCGTCAGAAAAAGCTCGGCTACAACGCCGCTCTGGAATTTACGGAGCAGGTCAACCAACATTTCGACGAAAACATGGGAAGAAACACATGAAAGAGTTTACCATCGGCCGGAACGACGCGGGGCAGCGCTTAGACCGCTTTCTTGCGAAGGCAGTTCCGCTGCTTCCGGCGTCTCTGGCACAGAAATATATCCGCATCAAGCGCATCAAGTGCAACGGCAAGCGCATCGACCGGGATACCCGGCTGCAAGAAGGCGACGTCTTACAGCTGTATATCAACGACGAGTTTTTTGACAAGCCCCGGGAGGACAACGCCTATCTCACCGTGGCGAATCCCAAGCTGAGCATCGTCTACGAGGACGAAAACATTCTGCTTGTGGACAAGCGCCCCGGCCTTGCGGTGCATCCCCATGACGGCGCGGAGTACGGCCGCACCCTGATCGACCACATCCAGTCCTATCTGTACCAGAAGCGGGAGTGGCGTCCCCGGGAGGAAAACGCCTTCACCCCGGCGCTGTGCAACCGGATTGACCGGAACACCGGGGGCATCGTGATCGCCGCCAAGACGGCGGAAGCCCTGCGGGTGATGAATCAGAAGATCAAGGATCGGGAGATTGACAAGCGATATCTGGCCATTGTGGAAGGGACGCCCAAGCCCAAAGAGGGGAGCCTGAAGGGGTATCTTTTCAAGGACGCCCAGAAAAACCGGGTGTACGTCACGGACACGCCCCAGCCCGGCAGCAAGACCTGCCAGACCAATTACAACACCCTCGCAACCGCGGCGGGACTTTCCCTTGTAGAGTGCGAGCTGATCACCGGCCGCACACATCAGATTCGCGCCCAGTTCGCCCACGCGGGACACCCTCTGCTGGGAGACGGCAAGTACGGCAAGCTGGACAAGCGCTTCGACCGGAACTACCAGGCGCTGTATTCCTACAAGCTGACCTTCACCTTCACCACGGACGCCGGGTCTCTGGCCTATCTCAACGGCAAGTCCTTCCGGGTGGAAAAGGTGGATTTCGCGGAGCAGTATTTTCCCGATGTGAAAATATGAAAATGGCATCCCGGATGGGATGCCATTTGGCGTATTTCAAAGGGCTTGCGGAGGAAAGGTGTAAGGGAAAAACGGTCAGCTTTTGAAAATATCAGAAAAAACAAACTCTGATCAATCCTAATATAAATAGGTGTACAGGATAGAAGAAATAAAAGAACCACTTAGAGAATTTCTTTCCTTTATTCATTCGTTTGCCATTATAAAAATATATGATTGCAATTCCGGCAAGTGCAATACCCAACATACTTCCTATTGCATAAATTATATTTGTTTTTATAGAAAATCTTCCAATACCGCCTAAGAAATTGAAAGTTCCAAATAACAACATTGAAACAGCAAATGCATATTTGATTTTAATTTCTGAATTACGACTCCAAATAAATAACAATGTAAATATAGGTGCTAATAATGCCCAGTCCGAAATCAGAGAGAGCAGAATCAACCCTAACACACAGATGATTTTTAAAACTATATTTGACACTTTTTCAACTACAGTCAGAATACAAAAACAAATTAATAGGGTAAATAGCATATTAAGTCCTTGAAATTCCAATATTCCACTTTCCGTAAAAGCAAAACAATATGGAAATTCAGAGATCAAAGCAAAAATTAACAATCTGATTGCATAGTTCTTTTTTGAATGCGTATATTGATATCCTTCAACAAGAAAGTAACACATTACAATTGCTGTAAAATATCCCAAATCTATAAAAAGCTCTGACCATAATTTTCCTGACTTCATAAAAATCGTTGATATATGATTCAACAACATTAAAAACATAGCAATATACTTAATAGCATCCCGATTAAGTATTTTATATTTATCCATCATACCATTTCCACCTTTTGTACGAATCTCCGCTTTTTTAACAAAAGCAACATGTCACACATATCTTTACCCTGTGGGAAAAACCTGTAACATATTTTAATTTCTCTAAAAACAGACTCCAAGAGAATAAATTTAAATTTACTGTTCCTTACAAATTCCGATTTATTGAACTGATACTATTTCCTGATTAAAATCTTTGATTTTAATCAGGAAGGCATCGCCTAATGGCGCTGCCAGTTTTGTGATTTATAAGGAAAGAAATCACAAAACAAGTCTCATATGAACTCCTTGCCCTTCGGGCAATTAAAATCTTTTCTAAAGATTTTAATTGGAGTTCAGTATGACATTCAGTATAGCACACACGAAACCCGATAGCAAGGGCGCATACCCTTTTCGACAGGCAAAATGGCATCCCAGAGGGATGCCATTTTCCGTATGCAGTTATTGCCAGCCCGCGTCCTCGGATTCGGATTTGCGCTGGCGGGAGAGAAGCGCCTGAACGGCGTCTTTTACGTCTGCGCCCTCGTAAAGCACCTTGTAGGCGGCATCGGTGATGGGCATGTCGATGCCCTTTGCCTTGCCCAGCTCATAGGCGGATTTGGCGGCATAATAACCCTCCACCACCGCGCCGACCTCCTTCATGGCGGTCTGGGGATCCTTACCCTGACCGATGAGAATGCCCGCCCGACGGTTGCGGGAGTGCATGGAGGTGCAGGTGACGATCAGGTCGCCCACACCGGCAAGCCCGGCAAAGGTTTCCTTTTTCGCACCCAGCGCCACGCCCAGACGGGCTGTCTCCGTCAGGCCACGGGTCATGAGCATGGCCTTGGCGTTGTCCCCGAAGCCGAGACCGTCGGTGATACCGGCGCACAGGGCAATGACATTTTTCAGCGCCGCACCCAGCTCCGCGCCCACGGGATCGGGGCTGGTGTACACCCGAAGGGTGTCCGCCATGAAAGCGTCCTGCACAAATTCCGCCAGCGCCTGATCGGTGCTGGCAGCCAGCAGACCGGTAGGAAGGTTGATGCAGACCTCCTCAGCATGGCTGGGGCCGGTGAGGGCGACAACATTTTTGCCGGTCTCCTGAGCAACCACCTGACTCATGCGCAGATGGGTGCCCTGCTCCAAGCCCTTGGTGACGGAGACCACCACGGCGTCGTCGTCAATGTAGGGAGCCACGCCCCGGCTGACGGCGCGCAGGGGGAAGGAGGGCGTTGCCATGACCACCAGCTTGCAGCCCCTGACACAATCATAATCACCGCTGATTTTTAAGGTTTCCGGCAATACCGCCGCGGGAAGGCGGGGATTGTGATGGGTTTCCAGCATTTCCGGAATCTTGTCCTTTTCGTACGTCCACATGGTCACGTCGTGACCGTTTTTGCACAGACGGACGGCCAGAGCGGTACCCCAGGCGCCGCTGCCAACAACTGCTGCTTTCATGATTTGTTTCCTTTCCCAAAGAGATTGGTTTTTCGTTCCTCGCCCCGAATCAGGCGGAGGATGTTTGCCCGGTGCATGAAGACGCACAGCGCGCCCATGAAAATACCTCCGGCCATAACGTACACGTGGTCATGCTGAAAGACGACAAAGCCGACGGCGAAGGTGATGGAGGCCAGCACGCTGCCCAGAGAGACGTACTTCGTGATGAGATAGGTCACGAAGAAAACGACACCGATGAGCAGCCCGATGCGCCAGTCGATCGTCCATGCGATGAACCAGCCGCTTAAAATGCCCTTGCCGCCCCGGAAGCCCTGTAAGGCGGGGAAGTCATGTCCCAGCATCACGCAGGCACCTGCAAGGGTCATGCCTTCCAGACGCAGACCGTAAGGCTCAAACACAAGAGCGCCCAGCAGACAGGCGAGGACGGCTTTGCCCACGTCGATGGCAATGACCATTGCGGAGCGCCCCGCGCCGTAGCTGCGGATGAAGTTGGTCAGCCCCGCGTTGCCGCTGCCATGGCTGCGCACGTCGTCGTGAAGCATGGCACTGACGCAGATGGCACCGTTATGGTTGCCGAGAAAATAGGAGACAAGGGCGGTAATAAGAATTCTCTGGAGCATCACTCGTCCTCCTTGTCGCCCCGCTGCCGGATGGTGATGCGGATGGGGGTGCCGTTCAGACCGAAGACCTCCCGGATCTGGTTTTCCAGATAGCGCTGATAGGAGAAGTGGAACAGCCGGGCGTCGTTGCAGAAAATGACGAAATGGGGCGGCTTGGTGCTGGCCTGGGTCATGTAGAAAATCTTCAGGCGGCGGCCCTTATCCGTAGGCGGCTGCACCCGGGCGGTGGCGTCGGCCAGGACGCTGTTCAGCGCGCCGGTGGTGATGCGGCTGGTATTCTGGGCGTGAACGTCCTGAATGACCTGGAAGAGCCTGTCCACCCGCTGCCCGGTGAGGGCGGAGAGGAACAGCACCGGGGCGTAGAGCATGTAGCTTAAGCCCTGACGAACCTTTGTCTCCATGTCCCGCATGGTGTTGGTTTCCTTGTTCTCCACCGCGTCCCACTTGTTGACCACGATGACGGCGGCTTTGCCTGCCTCGTGGACAAGACCGGCGATCTTGGTGTCCTGCTCGGTGACGCCGTCGTTGGCGTCAATGAGGATCAGGCACACATCCGCCCGGTCGATGGCGCTGATGGAGCGCATGTTGGAGTATTTTTCGATGGCGTCATCCACCTTGCTCTTCCGGCGCATACCGGCGGTGTCGATGAAGCAGTATTTCCCGGTTTCGTTTTCAAAATAGGAGTCGATGGCGTCCCGGGTGGTGCCGGCCACGTCGGAGACGATGACCCGCTCCTCGCCGAGAATCCGGTTTAACAGACTGGACTTGCCCACGTTGGGCTTGCCCACGATGGCGACTTTGATGACGTCGCTGTCCTCCTCCTCGCCGGAATCCTCCGGGATGTTTTCCAGAACCCAGTCCAGCAGATCGCCGGTGCCGTGGCCGTGGATGGCGGAGGTCTCAAACAGGTCGCCGATGCCGAGACTGTAAAATTCGTACACATCGGGGTTCACGGGGCCGACGGAGTCGCACTTGTTTACGGCGAGCGCAATGGGCTTGCCTGATTTGCGCAGCATGGTGGCCACGTCCTGATCGGCGGCGGTGACGCCGGAATGCACGTCCACCACCATGATAATGGCGTCGGCCAGCTCGATGCCGATTTCCGCCTGACGGCGCATGAATTTCAGCATTTCACTGTCCGTACCCGGCTCGATGCCGCCGGTATCCACCAGGGAGAAGGTGCGCCCGCACCATTCGCAGCTGCCGTAAATCCGGTCCCGGGTGACGCCGGGGGTGTCCTCTACGATGGAGGTGCGCTGCCCTGTGAGTTTATTGAAAAGCATGGATTTGCCCACATTGGGTCGCCCGACGATGGCGACCAGAGGTTTTGCCATGGTAACACTTCCTTTCCATATGACGGATGATCCTGTTTATTATGACACATCTTCCCGGCAAAAGCAATGCAAAAAAGTGGATTCATACAAATTTAACAGAGTGCTTTTGGTGAATATTGCTTTCTAGGGAAGCTCTGATTAAATCGACGAGAGCTGACAGCGAGAGATTTTTCACCAGATGAAGGTTTCAAAAGCGGAGGAATACTTTGTGTATTTCCCGCTTTTGAAACCGCACAGCTGGGGGAAAAGATCCGATGTCAGCCGAAGACGATTTAATCAGAGTTTCCCTCAAAAAACATGGAAAAAGAGGAAGGCGCGACGCACCTTCCTCTGCTTTCCGCTTGTTGGCTTACTCAGCCTCGACAGCCACGAC
>CAKTKX010000047.1 GCA_934572365.1 uncultured Oscillospiraceae bacterium | reverse complement strand
TTCAGGCTCTGGGAGGTCTGCCCCGACGACACCTACGTGGCGAACCCCAACCGGGGCTTCAGCGCCCACAGCCGGGGAAACACCGTGGACGTAACGCTGGTAGACACGGACGGGAACGAGCTGGAAATGCCCACGGGCTTTGACGACTTTTCCGGCAAGGCCGACCGGGACTATTCCGATGTGGAGGAGATCCCCACGGAGCACGCCCTGCTGTTGCAGAGCACCATGGAAAAGTACGGATTTGAGGGGTATTTCGGAGAATGGTGGCACTTTCAGGACGAAGTATCCTACCCGGTGGAGGACGTTTTCGAGCCGGTAACCGCCGAGCGGTACTATGCTGAGTGCAATGAGTTCATCAACCTTCGCACCCACCCGGACACCGCCGCCGAGGTCATCGTAACAATTCCAAAGGACGATGAATTTACCGTGCTGGCGCTCTGCGGAACCTTTGCGCTGGCGGAATATGCCGGAACCTGGGGCTATGTTCACAGAGACTTCATTCAGCCGGTGGCGGTTGGATAATCATATATCTTCGTTCCCCTGCCGTTGGGCAGGGGAATTTTAGTTTATTTTTGAACTTTTTCTTGACAGTCGCCTGAGCGCGTGCTATAGTAACTTCGTTCAAAAATGAACCAAAGGAGGCGCGCATATGCAGTTTGCTTTTTTTGAAACGGCGCTTCGGGCGCAGAAAAGCTACAGCCGCCTGATGGAGCCGGTCTGCAAAAAATGGGGTTTGACCCACAACGAGCTGGATGTGCTGCTGTTTCTGGCCAACAACCCGGAGCAGAACCGGGCGGCGGATATCGTCCGGGGTCGGGGCATGTCCAAGGGGCATGTCTCCCTCTCTCTGCGGAGTCTTGAAATGCGGAAGCTTGTGACCTGTCGGGCGGACGGGTCTGACCGCAGAGTTGTTCATCTGGCGCTGACCGACGGGGCGGGAGAAATCGCGGCGGACGGCCGGGCAGTCCAGCGGGAATTCATCCGCCGCCTCCGGGATGGGATCACTCCGGAGGAAAGCGCGGTCATCCTGTCCGTCACCCGGAAAATGGGCGACAACATTCGCGCCATGGAGCGGGAGCTGAAATAAAAGCGAGGGGATTTTTATGTCAAAAGAAACAAGTCAGGACATGGGAACCGGCAGTGTCAAAAAACTGATGGTGCAGATGGCGGTTCCCGCGGTGGTCGGGCAGGTCATTAACCTATTATATAACGTGGTCGACCGAATTTACATCGGCCACATTCCGGAGATCGGCGGCGCGGCGCTCACCGGTGTGGGGCTGTTCACCCCCATTCTGATGCTCATCACCGCCTTTGCCATGCTGGCAGGCGCGGGCGGCGCACCCCGGGCGGCCATCGCCATGGGCAAGGGCGACAGGGACACCGCCGAGAAAATCGTTGCCAACTGCTTTACCGTTCTGCTGCTTCTGTCGGTGGTTCTGACCGGAGTGTTCTACGGGACACTGCCAACGCTTGTCCGGCTGTTCGGCGGCAGCGACGCGACTCTGCCCTACGCCGTCCAATACGGAAGAATCTATGTCCTTGGCAGCGTGTTCGTGCTGGTCGTGATGGGCATGAATCCCTTCATCACCACCCAGGGCTTCGCCGGAACCAGTATGCTGACCACCGTCATCGGCGCGGTGATCAACATCGTCCTCGACCCCATTTTCATTTTCGTCTTTGACATGGGCGTGGCCGGGGCGGCCATTGCCACGGTTCTGAGTCAGGCGGTGAGCGCGGTGTGGATTCTGCGGTTCCTCACGGGGCGCAAGACCATTCTGCGGCTGAAAGCCCGGAATATGCTCTTGCAGGGGAAGATCATCCTGCCCTGTCTGGCGCTGGGGATTTCCAGCTTCGTCATGGTCTCCACGGAGAGCATTCTCTCCGTCAGCTTCACCTCCTCCCTGTCCCGGTACGGCGGCGACGTGGCCGTGGGCGCCATGACGGTGCTGACCTCCGTCAACCAGCTGATCACCATGCCCCTGCAGGGCATCTGCCAGGGCGGCCAGCCGCTGATCAGCTACAACTACGGCGCGAAAAAGTTAGAGCGGGTGAAGGAAGCCTTTTTCTGCCAGTTCCTTGTGTGCGTGGGGTACACCACCGTGTTCTGGCTGCTGGTACTTTTCTTTCCCCGGGTGTTCGCGGGCATCTTTACCAGCGACGCGGCGCTTGTGGATTACACGGCCTGGGCAATCCGGATTTTCCTTGCGGGGACGTTTTCCGTGGGCTTTCAGGTCAGCTGTCAACTGGCGTTCATGGCGCTGGGGCAGGCGAAGATCAGTCTTATCATGGCCTGTCTGCGGAAGCTGATTCTGCTGATTCCTCTGATCTTCATTCTGCCGAACTTCTTCGCGGACAAGGCCTTTGCGGTCTTTCTGGCAGAGCCGGTGTCCGACATCCTCGCCGCCGCCGTGACGACCATTACGTTCTTTACGTTCTTCCGCAAGCTGCTGAAAGCGGGGAAACAGTAAAATTCACGCCGTACCTGGTTTGGGTACGGCGTGATTTTTTATCCGTTCAGCAGCTGGGAAATGGGCTGCATTCCCTGATCGACGCGGGAATATTTGGCGAGAATCGCCTTGGCGTCGGCTTCGGACATGGGGGTGCCGTAGTAGTCGGACTGCCAGGAGGCGGTTGCTTTGTTGTAGGCAGCAAAGTCCAGCATTTCCTGCTGGAAGCCGTTACAGCGGAAGAAAGATGTCCCTTCTATCTCAACGCCCTCTTCCTTGTTGAACAGCTCAATCTGCTCCATAACATTGTTCTCACAGAGGTAAAAATCCATGGTGGGAAGCAGTTGCAGATTGCCATATCGGTAAGTCACGATATCCCAGTAGCGTTCACCGTCGCCGCTGCGCAGAAGATCCTTTACCCCATCGCCGTTGATGTCCATGATCCGGTAGTGGGTATAGATGGAATCCTGCCTGCTGAGACAGTCCTTGTAAATCCGGAGCAGCTCGTCGTCGGAGGGCTGGACATCCTTCGCTTTCAGATAGCTTCCCAAGGTCAGCCCGCTTTCGTCAAGGGGATAGTCCATCAGCGGCTTCCAGTCCAGCTGAATCCGAGGATATTTTGCCATGATAGCCGCGGCCTCGTCCTGAGAAATCTCCGTTTTGTCCCGTTCGTAAATGTCATGGCTACGATACCACTGGTTGCCCTCACGCTTCACGGATACGATTTTATCTCTATCTCTAATTTCTCCGCTTGCGGATTTATAGTACGCATGCCTTTCACCATCCCAATACCTGTCCGGTGCCTGATATAGTTCCAGAACGTTCCCCTTGCACAGATACGCTCCTCCGTAACCGTGAAACATCACTTCACCGTTCTCCATTTCCAGCCAGTCAAAGAACGCGCCGTCCTGCCCAAGCAGCAGCTCGTCCACGCCGTCCCCGGTCAGGTCATAGAAACTGTATTGTCTGGATTCATCGGGAATATAGACGTTTTTCTTCAGATACTCGGAAAAGTCCGTATAGGTTTCCGGGACATAGGCGTGTTCCGCCTGATAGGCTTCCTCCGCTGCGGCCAGCTTCTCCTCCACGACGGCTCTGTCCACTTCCTTCGGCTGGACGGAATAGTCGAACTGATCGGCAATGGATTCCAGCTCCGCCTTCGTCATGACCTCGCTGGCATCCGGATATCTGCTGTGGCTGAGGGAACGGTTTCCGTCAATACTTATCATGATCATGGCGTTTTCCTGCTCGGCAATGATCTCGCCCTGTCCCTTGCTGTTCAGTGCCAGCAGCAGCTTCGTGCCGCCCGGAGTGGTGTGATTCCACTGCTCATAGGCATCAATGTCCATTCCGCCGGCGGACGCGCTGGGGAAATAGTCCTTCCGGGCGTAGCCATAGGACGTCATCAATTTACCGGCATTTTCGGTCACAAGCTCAAACTCCATGCTGAAATTGTAGGGCAGATAGAGCATTCCCGCCATACCCGTAATCTGCGCGTCGGAATCCTGGCGTAGCAGAGACCGGATGCCGGTTTCCTCCAGGAAAATGTCGCTCTGATATCGCTGGAAGGGTATCCATCCCCCCAGCAGCTTCAAATTGTACTTTGCGGCGATCTCGTCCACCTTGTCCACCATTTCCTGGGTATAGCAGCTGTAGGTGTACTCGTACTGGTTGGGAATGCCCGGAATGTCGGGTTCGTTGGTTGCAAGCAAATAATCCGGGTCGTAGCTCTCCTGAAATTCGTACCATTCCTTCAATGCCTGCTGGATGGCGTCGCCGCTGCGGCCGTAGGGCGTTATGATGTCCATGCTCTTTTCCACCGGGTCGATGGCCTTGCCCTTGTCGTCAAAGCGCTGGGTGTAGGTCGCCTTGCCGATGGACATATCCTGCAAACGCAGGGCGTACACGATCCCGCAGCCCACCAGCAGCAGCGCCGCGGCAATGGCGGCGGCGATGAGCAGCGGCCGGCGCAGGCTTCGTGTTTTAGGCGCGGCCGCCGGGGCGGCTTCTTCAATGTAGCGGCCGTCAATGCCGCTCATAGCGGTAAGTAAATCTTTTCCCGTCATACGGCAATTCCCTCCTGCATCAGATAGACCCGCAGCTTTTCCCGGATACGGTGGAGCCGGGTCTTGACCTTGCTTTCACTCATGTTGTAGCGCTGGGCGATCTCCGCCACGGTGTCCACGTACCAGTACCGCCGCACGAACAGCCGCCGGTTCTCCTGGGTCAGCGTGCCAAGGAATGCGTTCAGCGCCCGGGTGATCTCCCGCCCCTCGGCGGCGGAATCCCGGCTGGTGTCGGGGATGCACAGCTCCATTTCCTCGCTCAGGGTCACCACCTCGGCCTTCCGTCTGGCCGCATCAAGCCAGTCCAGCTTGCCGAAGGCAAAATTCCGGCATATTTTCGCAAGGTAGGCGAAGAAATATTTCGGACGCTTGGGTGGAATCGTCCGCCACGCGGCGAGATAGGTGTCGTTCACGCTTTCCTCCGCGTCCTCGTAGCTCTGGACAATGCGCTGGGCGATGGTTTGCAGCTGCCGTCCGTAGGCCGCCTGGGTTTCCATAATGGCCTCATCCTTCCTTTCCCAATACAGGTCGATGATCTTTTCGTCTTCCACTGAGGGAACACCTCCGTTTCTTTTTGGGTCCTCACCCTATAAGAGGGATTTTTTCGGGAAAGGTTACACTTTGCAGGAAAAATTTTTCACTTTGCCGTTTTATAGCGAAAATGCCGGCTCGTGTGAGCCGGCATTTTATGTAGATTCCGATTACACCAGAGCGGCGGTGATGATGGCCATCTTGTAGACCTCGTCGGCGTTGCAGCCCCGGGACAGGTCGTTGATGGGCGCCGCCAGACCCTGCAGGATGGGGCCGTAGGCCTCGAAGCCGCCCAGACGCTGGGCGATCTTGTAGCCGATGTTGCCCGCCTCGATGGTGGGGAAGATGAAGGTGTTGGCGTGACCGGCAACGGGAGAGCCGGGGAACTTCAGCTGGCCGACCTCGGGAGCGACGGCGGCGTCGAACTGCATCTCGCCGTCGATCTTCAGCTCGGGATCCATCTCCTTGGCGATGGCGGTGGCGTCGTGGCTCAGCTTCACGGTACCGCCCTTGCCGGAGCCGTTGGTGGAGAAGCTCAGCATGGCAACCTTGGGGTCAATGCCGAAGACCTTGGCGGTCTTGGCGGTCTCGATGGCGACCTCCGCCAGCTTCCGGGCGGCGGACAGGGTCACGTTGCCTTCCTTGTCAACGGAATCTTCATAGCTGATGTTGATGGCGCAGTCGCCCATGGCCAGCTTCTCGTCGCCCCGAACCAGAATGAAGCAGGAGGACACCAGATGCGCGCCCTTCTTGGTCTTGACGATCTGCAAGGCGGGACGGACGGTGTCGGCGGTGGAATAGGTCGCGCCGCCCAGCAGGGAGTCGGCGTAGCCCATCTTCACCAGCATGGTGCCAAAGTAGTTGCCCTTGGACAGCGCCTTGCGGCACTCGTCGGCGGTCATCTTGCCCTTGCGCAGCTCCACCATCTTGTCAACCATGGCGTCCATTTCGGGATAGGTCTCGGGGTCGATGATTTCGACGCCCTCGATGTTGTAGCCGCCCTTGGCCGCGTTGGCCTTGACAACGTCAACGTTGCCGATGAGGATGGGGGTCAGGAAGCCGCCCTTGACCAGACGGTCGGTGGCTTCCAGAATGCGGGCGTCGTGACCCTCGGTAAAAACGATCTTTCTGGGGTTCGCTTTCAGCGTTTCGATCATTGCATTGAACATGGAACATTCCCTCCAATATCCGGGCATATGCCCGTAATTTCACCCAATATTATATACCAGCTTTCCTTCATGCGCAACCCTTTTTTGCGGCGGTGCGACATATTTTGCGTTCCTCGCAGCCAAAAAGGCGGCAGCGGAAAAATATTTTTGTTCATTGTGATGAAAACCATTTCCAAAAGGGCGAAATTCCTCTTGCTTTTTGTGAAAAATCCCTTTATAATGGTATTAAATTCTGGCATTGGAGGCGATGGCGCGTGGGTGAACTCTTCGCGGTTGTGTCCGGGAAGGGCGGAACGGGAAAAACCTCCCTCTGCGCCGCCCTCGCCACCGCCCTTTCCAAGGAAGGGAAACGGGTCCTGTGCATCGACTGCGACGTGGGGCTTCGGAATCTGGACATCTCTCTGGGGCTTTCCGAATGCGGCGCGCTGTCCTTTTGGGACGTCTCCGAGGGGGGCTACTCGTTAGAGGACGCTTTCCGTCACCCGGTCTACCCTGCCCTCGCGTTTCTGACCGCCCCTATGAACTGTCCGGTGGAGAAGATCAACACCGCCGCATTCGGGGACATGCTTGCCCGGGCGCGTCAACTGTATGACTACGTGTTTCTGGACGCCCCCGCCGGGGTGGACGCCGGTTTCCGGCTGACGGCGCAGTTCGCCGACCGCTTTCTGCTGGTCACGGGGGCAGGCCCCGCCGCCGTGCGGGACGCTTCCCGGGTGGGCGACCTATTAGAGCTGATGGGCAAGAAAAACATCCGCCTCATCGTCAACCGGGTGGGCAAGAGTATGCTGGGCACGGTGTGCCTGACCATCGACGACGTGATGGACGCCGCGGGACTGCCCCTTGCGGGAATTGTCCCGGAGGATCCCCATGTGACCCTTGCGGCATCCTTCGGCCAGAGTCTTCTTCGCTATTCCCCCAACTGCAAGGCGGCAAAAGCAAGCCGCAGAATCGCCAGACGCATTCAGGGCTTCCACGAACCGATCGCCCTCCGCTGATAACGGATACATATACAATTAAGGAGTGACTGTTGTGAATATCGCATTTTTGGCGCATGACAAGAAAAAAGAACTGATGGTTCAATTCTGCACCGCCTACAAGAGCGTCCTCATGAAGCACAATCTGTTTGCCACGGCCACCACCGGCCGTCTGATTGCGGACAATACCGGTCTGCCCATTACCCTGCTGCTTTCCCACAAGCAGGGCGGTCATCAGCAGATCAACGCCCGCATTGCCTACAACGAAATTGATCTGGTGCTGCTGTTCACCGACCCCAACACCACCGACCCCTGGGACGACGCCCAGATGATCGAGACCATCCGACATTGCGACCGGCATAACGTCCCTATCGCCACCAACCTGGCCTCGGCGGAAATGCTCATCATGGGCTTGCAGCGGGGCGACCTGGATTGGCGGGAAATGCTGCACAACAAGACCCGTTATTGATTACAGTTTAACGAAACACGCAGGTGAGCGCAGGGTACTCTGAAATGGCAGGGTACCCTTCTGCCCTGCACCCTGTGTTTTATTATTGGAGAGGATAACTATGGAGATCATCAAGCCCCGGACGCTGTCCGGCTTTATGGAGCTGCTGCCGGAAAAGCAGCTGAAATTTGACCGCATGGCGGAGGTTCTGCGCAAGACCTACGCCTCCTACGGCTTTGCCCCCCTGGACACCCCGGTGATCGAGGACGCCCAGATTCTGCTTGCCAAGGGCGGCGGAGAGACGGAAAAGCAGATCTACCGCTTCACCAAGGGCGACAGCGACCTTGCTCTGCGCTTCGACCTGACGGTGCCCCTGGCAAAATACGTCGCTCTGCACTATAACGAGCTGGCCTTCCCCTTCCGCCGCTTCCAGATCAGCAAGGTCTACCGGGGCGAGCGGGCGCAGCGCGGCCGGTTCCGGGAATTTTATCAGGCGGACATCGACATCATCGGCGACGGCAAGCTGGACATTCTCAACGAGGCGGAAATCCCCGCCATCATTTATAAGGTATTCAAGGGCTTCGGCCTGACCCGGTTCCAGATTCATGTCAACAACCGGAAGGTTCTCAACGGCTTCTACGCCATGATGGGTCTGACGGAAAAGTCCGGCGACATCATGCGCACCGTGGACAAGCTGGACAAGATCGGCGTTGACAAGGTAAAGATCATTCTGCTGGAGGACTGCGGTCTGACGGAGCAGCAGGCGGATGAAATTCTCGCTTTCATTTCCATCAAGGGGACGAACGCGGAGGTTCTTGCCGCGCTGGAAAATTACGCGGGACGGAACGAGACCTTTGATACCGGTCTCGGCGAATTGAAGGTGGTCGCTTCCAACCTGGCGGCCTTCGGAATGCCGGAGGAAAACTTCGTCGTTGACCTGACCATCGCCCGGGGGCTGGACTACTACACCGGCACCGTCTATGAGACCCTTCTGCTGGATCATCCGGAGCTGGGTTCCGTCTGCTCCGGCGGCCGGTACGACAATCTGGCGGGCTACTATATCGAAAAGCAGCTGCCCGGCGTGGGCATTTCCATCGGCCTGACCCGGCTGTTCTACGTTCTGGACGAGCAGGGTCTCCTGAATCCCGAACTGCCCAGCGCCCCTGCGGATGCGCTGGTGCTGCCCATGGGGGACATAGCCCCGGCCATCGCGCTGGCGGAGACGCTGCGTTCTTCGGGACTGCGGGTACAGCTGTACTGCGAGCAGAAGAAGTTCAAGCAGAAAATGGCCTACGCCGACAAGCTGAAGGTTCCCTTTGCCGTCCTGTTGGGCGAGGACGAGATCGCGGAGGGCAAGTGCAGCGTCAAGAACATGAAGACCGGCGAGCAGCTGAAGCTCACCCCCGCCGAGGCCGCCGATCACATCAAGGCGGCGCTGAACGCGGAAACCGGCACACTGATTCTGGAGAAATAATGGAAACGGGCGGCTCCTGACGTGAACCGCTCCCTGTCAAGTAGACAGATGAAAAAACAAAAATAGTTTTCTACCAGGGTCTCAGAAATGGGATCCTGG
>CAKTKX010000046.1 GCA_934572365.1 uncultured Oscillospiraceae bacterium | reverse complement strand
GACGCCGGTTCCACCACCACGAAGGTGGCGCTCATCGGCAGCGACGGTCAGCTTCTCTTCTCCTACTACGCGAACAATCAGGGCAACCCCATCCGCACCGCCATGGAGGCCATGGCACGGCTCCGGGACGAGCTGCCCGAGGGTGCGCGCATCGCCCGCTCCTGCTCCACGGGCTACGGGGAATCCCTCCTAAAATCCGCCTTCTGCCTGGACGAAGGCGAGGTGGAGACCATCGCCCACTGCACCGCCGCCGCGTTTTTTGACCCGGAGGTGGACTGCGTGCTGGACATCGGCGGACAGGACATGAAGTGCGTCAAGCTGAAAAGCGGCAGTGTGGACACCATTCTGCTGAACGAAGCCTGCTCCTCCGGCTGCGGCTCCTTCATCGAAAACTTCGCCAATTCCCTGGGCTACAGCGCTGAGGGGTTCGCCAAAGAAGCGCTGTTCGCCAAAAATCCCATCGATCTTGGCACCCGCTGCACCGTGTTCATGAATTCCAACGTCAAGCAGGCGCAAAAAGAGGGCGCGACGGTGCAGGATATTTCCGCGGGACTTGCCTACTCCGTCATCAAAAACGCCCTTTACAAGGTCATCAAGCTGGCCGACCCCGCCGACCTGGGCAAACACATCGTGGTGCAGGGCGGCACCTTCTACAATCAGGCCGTGCTTCGCGCCTTTGAGAAAATCGCCGGAGTGGAAGCCACCTGCCCCGACATTTCCGGCATCATGGGGGCCTTCGGCGCGGCGCTGGTGGCGCGGGAGCGCTACCACGGTCAGGAAAGCACCACACTTCCCCTGAATGACCTCCTGAACCTGACCTACACCACCTCCACCACCCGCTGCGGCGGCTGCTCCAACCGGTGTATGCTGACCATCAACAAATTCCCCGGCGGACGCCGCCACGTCACCGGCAACCGCTGTGAAAAAGGGTTAAGCGGCACCGGAACCGGTCGGAAAGGCCCCAATGTGATGGCCTATAAGCTGAAGCGGATGTTCGACTATCCCCCGCTGGATAATCCCACCCGGGGCGTTATCGGCATTCCCAGAGTGCTGAATATGTACGAAAACTACCCCTTCTGGGCGACATTCTTCCGGGAACTGGGCTTCCGGGTAGTCCTCTCCCCCAAGTCCAGCCGGAAAATCTATGAGCTTGGCATGGAGTCCATCCCCTCGGAATCCGAGTGCTACCCCGCCAAGCTGGCCCACGGCCATGTGCAATGGCTTATCAATGAAGGCGTCAAGACCATTTTCCACCCCTGCGTGTTCTACGAGCATCAGGAGACCCCCGGCGCGCAGAATCACTACAACTGCCCCATCGTGGTCTCCTACCCGGAGAATCTGAAAAACAACGTGGAAGCCGTTGCCGACGGCGAAGTCCGCTACATCCGTCCCTTCCTCGCCTTTACCAGTGAGGAAATCGCCGCCGACCGGCTGGCCGCCCTGTGCAAGGAAGAATGGGGCATTGACGGCAAGGAAGTCCGCGCCGCCGTCCACAAGGCATGGGCAGAACAGCAGCACGCCAAGGCCGACGTCCGGGCAGAGGGACAAAAGGCACTGCAATGGATGGCGGAAAACCACGCCCGGGGCATCGTTCTCGCGGGCAGACCCTACCACATCGACCCTGAGATCAACCACGGCATCCCGGAAATGATCGCCTCCTATGACCTGGCCGTCCTCACCGAGGACAGCCTGCCCCTCGATTTCACCCCAGAGCGCCCCCTCCGGGTCAACGACCAGTGGGTCTACCATTCCCGGCTGTACAGCGCGGCGGAATTCGTGCGGAATCGGGAGGACTTGGAGCTGATCCAGCTGAATTCCTTCGGCTGCGGCCTGGACGCCGTCACCACCGACCAGGTGTGCGAAATTCTGGAGGGCAGCAACAAGCTCTACACCGTCCTGAAAATTGACGAGGTGAACAATCTGGGTGCCGCCCGTATCCGCATCCGCAGCTTGCTTGCCGCCATGAACCAGCGTCAGGCGCGGGGCATTCGCCCCCAGCCCAAGCCCGCCGCCTATCACCGGTCGGAATTCACCAAGGAAATGTACCAATCCGGCTACACCATCCTCGCCCCCCAGATGAGCCCCATTCACTTTGACCTGCTGGAACCCATCTTCAAAAAGTACGGCTACCACATCGAAGTTCTTGCCAACGACAACCGCGCCGCCATCGACATGGGTCTGAAGTTCGTGAACAACGACGCCTGTTTCCCCTCCATCACCGTGGTGGGGCAGATCATGGACGCGGTGCTTTCCGGGAAATACGACACGGACAAGCTGGCCGTGATGATGACCCAGACCGGCGGCTGCTGCCGGGCGAGCAACTACGTGGGCTTCATCCGCCGGGCGCTGGACAAATCGGGACTTGGCCATATCCCGGTCATCTCCCTGAACGCCAACGGCATGGAGACCAACGAGGGCTTCAAGCTCTCCCCCGGCCTTCTGTTCACTGCGCTTCGCGGTGTGGTCTACGGCGACCTGTTCATGCGCTGCCTGTACCGGGTGCGTCCCTACGAGAAGGAGAAGGGTTCCGCAAACGCCCTTCATCAGAAGTGGCTGGAAATCGCCATCGATTCGTTGGTAAACAGCAAGAGCAAATGGTCGTTTAAGGCGGTTTGCAGCGGCATTGTGGAAGCCTTTGACGCGCTTCCCATTGACGAAACTCTGCGCAAGCCCAGAGTCGGCGTGGTGGGCGAGATTCTGGTCAAGTACATGCCCCTTGCCAACAACCATCTGGTCGATCTTCTGGAAGCCGAGGGGGCGGAGGCCGTGGTGCCTGACCTGATGGACTTCCTGAACTACTGCGTGTATAATGGCGATTATAAGCATGAATTCTTAGGCGCCGCCTGGACAAGCGCCGCCACGGCAAAGCTCGGCGTGGATGCCATCCGCCTGATACGGAAACCCGCCCTGGACGCACTGGAAAAGAGCCGCCGATTTGAGCTGCCCATGCCCATTGAGAAGGTTGCGGAGCTGGCCAAGCCCTTCCTCTCCATCGGCAACCAGTACGGCGAAGGGTGGTTCCTCACGGGAGAAATGGCGGAGCTGGTTCTCTCCGGCACGCCCAACATCGTGTGCATCCAGCCCTTCGCGTGCCTGCCCAACCATGTTGTGGGCAAGGGCGTCATCAAGGCGCTGAAAAAAGCCTACCCCCAGTCCAACATCGTGGCCGTGGACTACGACCCCGGCGCGTCGGAGGTCAATCAGCTCAACCGCATCAAGCTGATGCTGTCCACCGCGAAAAAGCGTCTGGCCGAGGAAGAAGCCGCCGCGGTATAAGTTTAAGGCAGGACACCGATTGGTGTCCTGCCTTCTGCTTATTCAAAAGGAATGTAATAGTATGGCTTATTCACCCGTTTGCCCTGATCGTTCAGTTCGCTGCCGTTGTAGAAGCTCACGCCTGCGATCTGTTCCGGGTCGAGAACCATGTTCAGGGTATGTTCGATGCACGTATACGTGTGGGTGTCGGCATCCCAGGAACCGCCGCCGTTGCCGTAGGGCCGGATGTCGGTTCCGTCTTTCAGGCGGATGCTCGCCGGGGTCGGCGACCAGCCCGTTTTCTCTGTGAAATCAAAATCGTCCGTATATTCGTCCCCCAGCCGGAAGGCGAACTTCATGCTGTACTGGCCGATTTCCGCCTCAAGAAGCGTCACGTCCCACTGTTCTCCGACCTTGGCGTTGGGCGTCCACTTTTTCGGTGCCTCCGTAGTGCCTTCCAGCGTCCAGCGCAGCTCCCAGTTGCCGGGGGTGGTCATGATATCCTCGTCTTCAAACTTCTCGCCCTGAATGCCGAAGCCGGTGAAGGTCACGGCCATTTCCTTTCCGAACAGGCTCTCATCCGGAGAGAATGCAAAATCGATGCTGAATTCAATGCTCCCGTCGGCCAGCTGATAGTCCAGAAGCAGCTGTTGGTCTTCTCCCACCCGGGGAACCGGCTGGCCGTTCTTTGCATATGTGGGATTGTGGTCGGCGTCCCAGGCCACGCCGTCAAAAAACTGAGCGCCCCAGCTCATGGGCATCACTTCTCCGTCCACCCGGTAGTCCCACCATGCCCAGGGTGCCTGCCCTTCCTCCAACTGTAGACCCTCAATGCGGAAAATAGCTCTGCCGCCGTACTGATCCATCAGCGTCTGGGCGAGGGTGACGGTAATGCCGTTGTCCGTTGCGGAAACGGCTTCCTTTTTCCCGCTCTTCGTCTCAGTGGGGGTCACGGACAGGCCGCTTTTCTCCGCCTGCTTTTTGATCTGCTCGGAGATCTGCTGCGTTGTGCCGCCGTTGTTTCCGTACTGCATGGTCGCCGTCCAGCGGGTGATGGCCGCTGCCGCCGTCATGGTGGCCATAATCAGCGCCGCCGCCAGAATGAGCAGCAGCTTCTTCTTGCCGAAGCCCCTTGCTTTTCCCTTCCCGAATGTTCCAAATTCCGATTCCTCGATCAGTTCCACGTCCAGATTCTGAATGGCCTGCAGCATATCCTTGCCTGTCATACCTGAAAACCCTCCTTTTTTAAGTAAACCGCCAACTTTTCCCGCATCCGGGACAGCCGCATCAACACAGCGCTCTGGCTGATCTCATAGCGCAGAGCAATTTCGCTGACGCTGTCGCCGTACCAGTACCGCCGGACGAAGATCATCCGGTTGTCCGCCGTCTGCTTCCATAAAAAGCTGCTCACCAATCGGCTGATCTCGACGCTTCTCACGTCCGTCTCCTGCCATTGACCGGGGATACATTCTTCCATCTCCTGGGTCAGGGCGACGACCTCGGCCTTGCGCTTTGCCGCGTTGTTCCAGTCCAGCCGGTCAAGAGCAAAGTGTCGGCAGATTTTTGCAAGATAGGCAAAAAAGTGAACCGGCTTCGTGGGCGGAATGGTGTCCCACGCCTTGAAGTAGGTGTCATTGACGCACTCCTGGGCGTCCTCCCGACTTCCCACGATATTCTCCGACAGCCTTGTGAGCTTCGCGCCATACCGGTCGTCCGTCTGGCGGATGGCGTCCTCGTTTCGGGTGAAGAACAGCTGTATGATTTGTTCATCATTCATTCAACGCACCTCCTGTGTTTTGTCCTTCACCCTGATAGAAGGATTTTCAACTCAAAACCTAACACATTTCGCCGAAATTCTCAAGATTTTCTTTGTGGACGCGAAAAGGCGGCGTAGCCGAAGCCACGCCGTCCCATAGAATCATACGAATTTATTTTGCCAGCAGCTTTTCCAGCGCCGAAAGACGCAGGCTCAGGCACAGCACCTCCATAGCCTTTTCCAGCTCGGCCACCGGGGGCAGGCTGGGGGCAATGCGGAGATTGGAGTCGTCCGGGTCGTTGCGGTAGGGGTAGGTCGCGCCGGCGTTGGTCAGCACCACACCGGCCTCCTTGCACAGCGTCCAGACCCGCTTCGCCGTGCCGGGCATGGCGAACAGGCTGACGAAATAGCCGCCCTTGGGGTCATTCCAATGGGCGATGCCCAAAGGCTTGATCTCCCGGTTCAGCCATTTTGCCACGCACTCAAACTTCGGTGCCATGACGGAGGCGTGGAGCTTCATGATCTCCAGGGTGTGCGCCTTGTCCTTCAGGAACCGCACATGACGCAGCTGGTTGACCTTGTCGTAGGAGATCATCTGCACGCCGAAAATGCCGGTGAAATAGCAGATATTGGCCTCGCTTGCAGCCATGCAGGAAATGCCGCCGCCGGCGAAGGTGATCTTGGAGGTGGACGCGAACTCATAGACCATATCCGGCCGTCCCGCCTCGTCGCACAGGGACAGGATATCCGGGAACGGGACGTAGTCGCCTTCAAACTCATGGACGCCATAGGCATTGTCCCAGATGATGGCAAAATCCGGGGCGGCGGGTTTCAGATGGGCAAAGCGGCGGATGGTCTCGTCGGAATAAATGATACCGTCGGGGTTGGAATATTTGGGAACCGTCC
This sequence comes from uncultured Oscillospiraceae bacterium, assembly GCA_934572365.1. Lineage (GTDB taxonomy): Bacteria > Bacillota > Clostridia > Oscillospirales > Oscillospiraceae > Faecousia. Next base: position 3,306 of record CAKTKX010000046.1, on the reverse strand, counting down.
AGATGAGCTTGACCTGGGGATCCTTCACCAGCTCCTCCACCATGTCCATGTCCGGACCCTCGGGGGTCATGGGAACGGGAATCAGCTCCGCGCCGAAGAACTCGCCGATCTGGAAATGCCGGTCATATCCGGGGGCGGGGCATAGAAATTTCACCTTTTCCTCCCGGCACCAGGGCTTGGGGCTGTGGAGCAGACCGTGGGTATAGGCGCGGGACACCACATCGAACATCATATTCAGGGAAGCCGCGCCGCCGACGAACACCTGATCCGCCTTGCAGCCCAGCACATCCGCCCAATATCTCCGGGCGCTGGGAATGCCTGCCAGCTCGCCGTAATTCCGAGCGTCCACGCCGTCGTCAAAGCAGTCCTCGGGGGTTTGCAGCACGGTCAGCAGGCCGCTGACCAGATCCAGCTGCTTCTTGGCGGGCTTGCCCCGGGCCATGTTCAGGTTCAGCCTCTGCGCCTTGCAGGCTTCGTAGGACGCCAGCACACTGCCGTATTCACGTTCCAGTTCTTCCCGGGTCATGCAGGAATAGGGAGTCATATCAATCATCCTTTCGGCATTTTGACAAGTTTTACGTGTATATTATATGTCCGAAGCCTCAAAAATGCAACATCATATTGTCCGAAAATTCATTTTTCGCCGTAAAAGTCAAGAAATCTGTGAATTGCACAAAGTTTCCTGCACACGTTAAATTGTTTTGCTGCATATTTTCGCACAAAAACGGCGTGACCGCACCCGGTCACGCCGTCATCTGTCATTTGGCCGCTTTTTTCGGGGCTGCAGGCGTTTCGGGAAGAATCACCTTTTCCTTCAGCACGAAGCCGGTTCTCGCTGGGATGTACAGCTCAATGTAGTCCCTGCCGTCAAAACGCTTGGTAGCGTAGGTCTTTTCCGCCACGTTTCCGAAGCCGCCGTACTTTTTGTCGTCGGTGGAAAGAACCACCGTGTATTCCCCCGGCTGGCGAACCGGGATAAGGACGTTATTCAGGGAATTCCCGAAGTGGAAATTGAACACGAACACCAGCCCGTGGCGGTAATAGGCAAGGGTCTGCTCCGGCGCTTTCATCAGCAGCAAATCTGCCATGCGCTGATCAAACACCCGGTTCTCCTTGGTCAGGCGAACCATATCCTCGTCAAAGTCCCCCAGCCACTGGTATTTGAGCATTCCGTTGTCCTCCAGGCTCCACTGGCGGCGGCAATAATGGAAGCTCCAGCCGTTGCCCTCCCGTGGGAAATCGATCCATTCGGGATGGCCGAATTCGTTGCCCATGAAGTTGAGGTACGCTTCCCCGCCGCCGGAAAGGGTGAACAGGCGGATCATTTTATGCAGGGCAATAGCGCGGTCGATCACGGGGTTGTGGCAGTCCTTGTTCATGTCGGTGTACATATTCGCTCCGGCCAGACGGAAGATCATCGTCTGATCGCCCACCAGCGCCTGATCGTGGGACTCCACGTAGGCCACGGTCTTCTCTCCGGGACGGCGCAGGCACATGCTGCCCCACATTTGATTGATGTCCCAGAATTCGTCCTGGATCTTCACCGCCTTGACCCACATATCCGGCAATCCCATGCCCAGCCGGTAATCAAAGCCGATGCCACCGTCCGCAATGGGCAGGCACATGCCGGGCATACCGGACATATCCTCGGCGATGGTGATGGCCTTGGGGTTCACCTGACGGATCAGCTCGTTGGCAAGCTGCAAATAGGTCACCGCATCCGTATCGGTGTTGTAGGAGAAATACTTGCCGTCGGAGGTAAAGTCCGTTCCCAGGGCATGGTCATGGTACAGCATGGAGGTCACGCCGTCGAAGCGGAAGCCGTCGAAATGGTACTCCGTCATCCAGAATTTCAGGTTGGACAGCAGGAAGTGGATAACGCCGGTCTTGCCGTAGTCAAAGCACTTTGTCCCCCAGGCGGGATGATCGCCCTTGGGGCCGTCGTGGAAGAACTGCCAGGTGGTGCCGTCAAACATATTGATGCCTTCGGCGGTATTCTTGACGGCGTGGGAATGCACCACGTCCAGCAGCACCCGGATGCCCATGGCGTGGGCCTTGTTCACCAGATATTTCAGGTCTTCCGGCTTTCCGAACCAAGAGGAAGCGGCGAAGAAATTGCTCACCTGATAGCCGAAGGAGCCGTAATAGGGATGCTCCATAATGGCCATCAGCTGCACCGTATTATAACCCGCCTTGCGAATACGGGGCAGGATATGATCGGCAAATTCCCGGTAGGAGCTGACCTTGCCCTCCTCCTGCGCCATGCCCACGTGGGCTTCGTAGATATACAGCTCGTCCTCGCCCACGAAATCCTTATCCGTCCAGGGAAAGGTCTTCCGGTCGTCCACCACCTCGCACTCGAAGGTGATGGTCTGTTTGTTCTGCACCACCCGGCGGGCATACAGAGGGATGTGCTCCGTGCGGGTCAGATTGGCGTCCACCACGGTTTTGACCTTGCAGCCGTCCCACAGGGCATTGTCCCCGGGGAGATACAGCTCCCAGCTGCCGTTGCCTAAGTTGGTCAGCGGGTGGGAGGTCTGGTTCCAGCCGTTGAAATCGCCCTCCAGATACAGCTGGTAGGCGCTGGGCGCCCACTCCCGGTAGTACCATCCGCCGTCCACATGGTGAAAGCCGAAATAAAGATGGGCATTGGCAAAATCGTTCAGGCTCTGCCCCTCGGACAAAATACGCTTTTTGGTCGAACGGTACAGGTGCATCCGCAAATCAATATCCCCGGAGAAAGGCTCAAGCTGGGGATTCAACTCCAAAATACGATACATAGCGTCTCCTTTTCCGCGCAAGTCATGTCTGTTGAACAAAAGGGTCATCCCTTTTCCCTTATTTTAGGATAATCGGTTGGCTCTGTCAAGGACTTTTCATTCTTTATAATTTGCTTCACTATTTGATTTTCATTTTACATACCGGAGATTTTGGAATTTACAATGGGTTGGTATTATGAAGCCGTAGGATAAATCCCAAGTACATCAAAAATAAAACCTACAAGGAGAAGTAAGATTATGAAGAAAGTCATTTCCATTGCACTGATTGCCATGCTTGTTGTCGCCATGGCCGGCTGCGCTCAGAGCCAGCCCACCGCTCCTGCCGGGACTGCGGCACAGACCACCGCCGCTCCCCAGACCGAAGCCCCCGCAACCACCGCAGCTCTCTCCGGCACCGTCGCCACCGACGGCTCCACCTCTATGGAGAAGGTCATCGGCGCTCTGGGCGAAGCCTTCATGGAAGCGAACTCCGGCGTGAACTTCACCTATAATCCCACCGGCTCCGGCTCTGGCATCACCGCCGTTT
>CAKTKX010000045.1 GCA_934572365.1 uncultured Oscillospiraceae bacterium | reverse complement strand
CCGCCGGGAACGAAAAGGAGGTAATTGGATTGCAGGATGTACCTTACGCAATCGAAATGGTAAACATTACGAAGCGCTTCCCCGGTATCATCGCAAACGACAATGTTACGCTCCAGCTGAAAAAAGGCGAGATCCACGCCTTGCTGGGGGAAAACGGCGCCGGAAAATCCACGCTGATGAGCGTGCTGTTCGGCCTGTATCAGGCCGAGGAGGGCGTGATCAAAAAGGACGGCGTGGAGGTCAAGATCAACAACCCCAACGACGCCAATGCCCTGGGCATCGGCATGGTTCACCAGCACTTCAAGCTGGTGGAATGCTTCTCCGTGCTGGACAACATCATCCTCGGCGACGAGGACACGAAGCACGGCATCCTTCAGCGCGCCCGCGCCCGGGAAAAGGTCATGGCGCTGTCGGAGAAATACGGCCTGCGGGTTGACCCCGACGCATTGATTGAGGACATTTCCGTTGGCATGCAGCAGCGTACGGAAATCCTGAAAATGCTCTACCGGGACAACGAGATCCTGATTTTCGACGAACCCACCGCCGTGCTGACCCCCCAGGAAATCCAGGAGCTGCTGCAAATCATGCGCAACCTGGCGGCGGAAGGAAAGTCCATCCTCTTTATCTCCCACAAGCTTAACGAGATCATGGCGGTGGCCGACCGCTGCTCCGTCCTGCGCAAGGGTAAGTACATCGGCACCGTGAACATCGCGGACACCACCAAGGCAGAGCTGTCCCGGATGATGGTCGGCCGTGACGTGGAATTCGCGGTCACCAAGGGGGAGGCGCACCCGGCGGAGGTGGTTCTGGATGTGAAGAACCTCACTGTCCCCTCCAAAGTCCACAAGAACAACGCGGTCAAGGACGTAAGCTTCCAGGTTCACGCGGGGGAAATCGTCTGCATCGCGGGCATCGACGGCAACGGCCAGAGCGAGCTGGTACACGGCATTTCCGGCCTGGAACCCGTGTCCGGCGGCACAATCACCATGTGCGGCGTGGACATCACCCACGCCCCTATCCGCCGCCGCAGCACCTTGGGCATGAGCCACATTCCGGAAGACCGCCACAAGCACGGTCTGGTGCTGGACTACACCCTGGAAGACAACATGATTTTGCAGCGGTATTTTGAGCCGGAGTTCACCGACAAGTTTGGCTTCCTCCGCCGGAAGAACATCCGCGCCTATGCCGAGCGGCTGATCGAGCAGTATGACGTCCGTTCCGGTCAAGGGCCTGTCACCATTGCCCGCTCCATGTCCGGCGGCAACCAGCAGAAGGCGATCATCGCCCGGGAGATCGACAAGAATCCCCAGCTGCTCATTGCGGTGCAGCCCACCCGCGGCCTGGACGTGGGCGCTATCGAGTATATCCACAAGCAGATCGTCGCCCAGCGGGATGCGGGCAAGGCGGTGCTGCTGGTCTCTCTGGAGCTGGACGAGGTCATGACGGTGTCCGACCGCATCCTCGTTATGTACGAGGGCGAGATCGTGGGCGAGCTTGACCCCAAGACGACCACCGTGGAAGAGCTGGGCCTTTACATGGCCGGTGCGAAGAAGGAGGCGAAGGAGCAGTGAAAAAAGAACATGAATCCCTGATCCGCAAGGACGGCTTCCAGACATTGCTCGCCTCCCTGGTGTGCATTCTGGGCGGCCTGATCGTGGGATATGTGGTGCTGCTGATCATCGAACCCAGCGGCGCGTTTGAGGCGATCGTGGCGGTGATGAAGAGCTTCCTGCGCTTCCCCGGCGCGCTGAAGCTCAAGTATTTCGGCCAGGCGCTGGTGCGCACCGCGCCGCTGCTGCTGTGCGCCCTGTCTGTCCTGTTCGCCTACAAGGTGGGCATGTTCAATATCGGCGCGGCGGGTCAGTACTGCGCCGGTGCCTGTGCCGCGCTGTATGCCGCGCTGGCGTGGAATCTGCCCTGGTATGTCTGCATCCTGCTGGGGATGCTGGCGGGCGCACTGCTGGGGATGCTGGCGGGTGTGCTGCGGACGCTCTTCAACGTCAACGTGGTCATTTCCGGCATCATGCTCAACTGGATCACCCTGTATCTGACCAATCTGGTGCTGGGTACGGTGAAAAATCCCACCAGCCCCTACACCAAGACCCTCCAGTCCACCAACCCCGGCGCTCTGATCCCCAGCTTGGGATTGGAAAAGCTCTTCAACAATGAGAAGAGCGTTACCATTGCCATTCCCCTGGCGGTGCTGACGGCGGTGCTGGTGTGGGTGGTTCTGAACAAGACCAAATTCGGCTACGAGCTGAAGGCCACCGGCAGCAACTACAACGCCGCCAAATACTGTGGCATGAAGGAAAACCGGAACATCATCCTCACCATGGTCATCGCGGGCGCTCTGGCGGGCTTCGGCGCGGGACTGCTGTACCTCACCGGCATTGAGGAGTGGGAGACCACCATTTCCTCCGTCCCCGGCATGGGCTTCAACGGCATCGCCGTGGCGTTCCTGGGCGGCTTGAGTCCCCTGGGTTCGATCCTGTCCGCGTTCTTCATTCAGTACATCACCACAGGCGGCGGCAATGTGGATTTGCAGGTCTACTGCTCCCAGATCTCCAGCCTGATCTCCGCACTGATCATCTATCTGTGCGCCTTTGTGGGCTTCTTCAAGTATTTCATCCAGACCCGGCTGCAGAAAGCCGATGAGCGGAAAGCCGCCAAGGCTGCACAAATTCAGGAAGGGGGCGAAGGGAAATGACACTGCTCATCCAATACACTTTGATCTTCGCGTCCGTTCTGATGCTGGTCGCCCTGGGCGGCTGCTTTGCCGAGCGAAGCGGCGTGATCAACATCGGCCTGGAAGGCATCATGGTCATCGGCGCCTTGGGCGGCGCACTGGTGCTGAAATTCATGCCGGTCTCCGTGGGCGCGCCGGTCATGGTCATTACCACCGTCATTGTCAGCGCTCTGTTCGGCATGATATTCTCGCTATTGCTTGCGGTGGCGGCCATCAACTTTAAGGCCGATCAGACCATCACCGGCACCGCCATGAACATGCTGGCCACTGCCGCGGCCACCGTGGCGGTGAAGGCCATGAACACCGCGGCCTCCGGCGGCAACGACGTGTCCTCCGATATCTCCTACACCCGCACGAAGGATCTGCTGCTGGTTCACGTGGGCGGGTTCGAGCTGAACTGGTTCATGCTGGTGGCGGTGCTGTGCCTGATCGCCGCCTATGTGGCGCTGTACAAGACCCGCTTCGGTCTGCGGCTGCGTGCCTGCGGCGAGCATCCCCAGGCGGCGGACTCCGTGGGCATCAACGTCTACAAAATGCGCTATGCCGGTGTGCTGCTCTCCGGACTGCTGGGCGGCCTCGGCGGCATCGTGTACATCACCGCAGGCGTCAGCGTGTGGAAGTTTGAAAACGGCGTGGCGGGCTTCGGCTTCCTGGCGCTGGCCGTCATGATCTTCGGCGCATGGCACCCCCTGAAAATCGCCCTGGCGGCACTGCTGTTCGGCTTCTGCCGGGCGCTGGGCAACGTGTATTCCGGCTTCGGCTTCCTGCTGGACATGAATATCCCCAGCGTGGTGTACAATATGCTCCCGTACATCATTTCCCTGGTGGTGCTGGCGTTCACCTCCAAGAAATCCCGCGCCCCCAAGGCCGAGGGCATCCCCTACGACAAGGGAAGCAGATGATATTTTTCCGGGGCTTCCAGTGGGAAGCCCCGGAAAACTGTTCTAAAAGGCCGCTGGCCTTTTAGAACAAGGGGTTTGCAGTCTGCTGCGCGCACTCCTTGGCCGCCTGCGGCGGCCAACTCGCACACTTCGCAACCTGTAAGGTATTTTCTGCCAGGTACACGCCCCGGCAGAAAATGATTAAAACTTTATTTGCCGCCTGCGGGCGGCAAACTCTGCGAGGCTTTTTGATGCGCCAAATCGGAGACTGCGTGTCCAATTCTGCTCTGAATGGCAGAATCCACAAAAATGACTTCACAAATCGTTCATATTTTGGCGGCGGAATCCGGGATATTTCCTTGCAATATCGGGGAAAACGAGGTATACTGTCACAGAAGTGTGTGAAAAGGAGGTCTTAGGTCAACCCTAGGGCCTCTTTTTTCATGAAAGCACGAAAACTCGCAAAAGACAGAAAGGATGATTTTTATGGCTACTCCCGAAAAGAATACCGACGCGGTTTATGACGCAAGTACTCTGGGTACCCCCAAAATGCTGGTTCTGGGCTTGCAGCACCTGTTCGCAATGTTCGGTGCAACGGTTCTGGTTCCCGCAATCACCGGACTGAACGTATCCACCACCCTGCTCTTTGCCGGTCTCGGCACGCTGCTGTTCCACCTGATCACCGGACGGAAGGTTCCCGCATTCCTGGGCTCCTCCTTCGCATTCCTGGGTGCTTACGGCCTGGTCACCGCTTCCGGACAGGACATCCCGCTGACCTACTCCTGCTTCGGCGTCGCCGTGGCGGGTCTTGTATATCTGGTTCTGGCGCTCTTCTTCAAGCTCTTCGGCGCGAAGAAGGTCATGCGCTTCTTCCCGCCCATCGTCACCGGCCCCATCATCATCTGCATCGGCCTGTCTCTGGCCGGTTCCGCCATCAATAACTGCCGCGGCAACTGGTGGGTCGCCCTGGTCGCGATCCTGGTGGTTGTGGTCTGCAACATCTGGGGCAAGGGCATGGTGAAGATCGTTCCCATTCTGCTGGGCGTTCTCGGCTCCTACCTGTTCGCCATGATCGTGGATCCCGCCGCCCGTGCCAACGTTGCCAAGACCGTGGCCGAGGCCGATTGGATCGGCCTGCCCGTGATCTGGGGCAACACCGCCTTCTCCATCTTCGGCAAGGATTTTGACAGCGGTATGCTGCTGACCGCCATTATCACCATCGCCCCCATTTCCCTGGCCACCGTCGTGGAGCACATCGGCGACATCTGCGCCATTTCCTCCACCGTGGAAAAGAATTATGTGGCTGACCCCGGCCTGCACCGCACCCTGGTGGGCGACGGCCTGGCCACCACCGTGGCCGCCCTCTTCGGCGCACCGGCCAACACCACCTACGGCGAGAACACCGGCGTTCTGGCGCTGTCCAAGGTCTATGATCCCAAGGTCATCCGTCTGGCCGCTCTGTTTGCCATCATCCTTTCCTTCTGCCCCAAGTTTGCCGCGCTGATCGTCGCTATGCCCGCCGCTACCATGGGCGGCGTGAGCCTGGTGCTGTACGGCATGATCTCCGCCGTGGGCGTGCGGAACGTGGTTGAGAACAACGTGGACTTCACCAAGAGCCGCAACGTGCTGGTTGCCGCCATGATCATGGGTCTGGCCGTGGGCGTGACCTACAACGGCGCCATTGTCATCCCCGTCGGCGGCGTGACCATCAGCCTGTCCGGTCTGGCCGTGGCCGCGCTGGTGGGCATCCTGATGAACGCCGTACTCCCCGGCAAGGACTACGAGTTCGGCACCAACGAGCAGGGCGATACCTCCGTCAACTTCGGCACGAGAGCTGAATAATATCCGATTTTCCCAGGGGCGGAGCCGCAGGCTCCGCCTCTTTTCTTCGGGAAAACACAAAAATATTCGGAATATCCAACAAAAATATTGCATTTATTTCGTCAATGTGCTATACTCTATAGTCGATATTTTGTGTAATTCGGTTTCGAAAGGGAGACTTTTTATGGTACCTCAGGATAAAATTCGCAACATTGCCATCATCGCCCACGTCGACCATGGCAAGACCACCCTGGTGGACGAAATGCTCAAGCAGGGTGGTATCTATCGGGAAAATCAGGCCACCGTGGAGCGGGTCATGGACTCCGGCGATCTGGAGCGGGAGCGGGGCATCACCATTCTGGCCAAGAACACCTCCGTGCATTATAAGGACTACAAGATCAACATCGTGGACACCCCGGGTCACGCCGACTTCGGCGGTGAGGTGGAGCGCATTCTGAAAATGGTCAACGGCGTCATTCTGCTGGTGGATGCCGCCGAAGGCCCCATGCCCCAGACCCGTTTCGTCTTGCAGAAGGCGCTGGAGCTGGGTCACAAGGTCATCGTGGCGGTGAACAAGATCGACAAGCCCGACGCCCGGGTGCATGAGGTCATGGACGAGGTGCTGGAGCTGCTGCTGGATCTGAACGCCACCGACGAGCAGTTCAACAGCCCCACCGTGTTCTGCTCCGGCCGTCAGGGTACGGCTTCCTACAGTCCCGACGAGGTGGGCACTGACCTGACCCCCCTGTTCGAGACCATCGTCAATTATATTCCCGCCCCCGAGGGCGACGACACCGCGCCGCTTCAGCTGTTGGTTTCCTCCATCGACTATAACGACTACGTCGGCCGTATCGCCGTCGGTCGTGTGGAGCGGGGTACCATCAAGGTCAATCAGGAGGTCACCATCTGCGACTTCCACGACGCAAACGTGAAAACAAAGGGCAAGGTCGTGGCGCTGTACGAGTTCGACGGCCTGAGCAAGAACCCCGTCCAGGAGGCCCACGCCGGTGAGATCGTGGCGCTGTCCGGTATGGCGGACATCACCATCGGCCGCACCCTGTGCGCCCCGGAGTGCGTGGAGCCGCTGCCCTTTGTGAAGATTTCCGACCCCACCATCGAAATGACCTTCGCCGTCAACGATTCCCCCTTCGCGGGCAAGGAGGGCAAGTTCGTCACCTCCCGGAACCTTCGCGACCGGCTGGAAAGGGAGCTTCTCAAGGACGTTTCCCTCCACGTCACCGAGCAGGGAACGGATTCCTTCAACGTGGCCGGACGGGGCGAAATGCACCTGTCCATCCTCATGGAGACCATGCGCCGGGAGGGCTACGAGTTCTCCGTGTCTACCCCCCGCGTGCTGACCAGGGAGGTGGACGGCAAGGTCTGCGAGCCTATCGAGCGGATGGTCGCCGATGTGCCGGAGGAGTGCATGGGTTCCGTCATTGAAAAAATGGGCAAGCGGAAGGGTGATCTTCTGGGCATGACCCCCATGGGCAGCCGCTACCGCCTGGAGTTCCTGGTTCCTTCCCGGGGTCTGTTCGGCTACCGCAATGAGTTCCTCACCGATACCCGGGGCGAGGGCATCATGTCCTCGGTGCTGGATTCCTACGCCCCCATGAAGGGCGAGATCGAGCGGCGGCAGGTGGGCTCCCTCATCGCCTTTGAGACCGGCGAGGCCGTGGCCTACGGTCTTGCGGCGGCGCAGGAGCGGGGCGCGCTGTTCATCGGTCCCGGCACGCCGGTTTATGCCGGTATGGTCGTGGGCGTTTGCAGCCGCAACGAGGATATGACCGTGAATGTCTGCAAGAAAAAGCAGCTGACCAATATGCGCGCCGCCGGTTCCGACGAAGCCCTCCGGCTGACGCCCCCCCGCATTCTCTCTCTGGAGCAGTGCCTGGAATTCCTGGCGGACGACGAGCTGCTGGAATGCACCCCCAAGAGCCTGCGTATCCGTAAGCGGGAGCTGGATCACGCGGCACGTATGCGCAATCTGATGAAGAAGCGCGCTCAGGACAACGCCTGACGTGAAAACCCGATTTTTGCCGGGCTGCATTCTGCTAATCCTTCTGCTGACGGGCTGCGGACATGCCGCGCCTGAAACCACTGCGCCCACCTTGCCGGAGACCCAGGCCGTTACGACACAGCCGGCGCAGACTTCCCGGCCGGAGACCCTTCCCACCGAGACGCAGCCCAAGGAGGAACACTTCCTTCTGACCTTCGCGGGAGACTGCACCTTCGGCAGCAATCCGACCAACTATTTCGCGGACTACGGTTTTATCAAAACCGTGGGCGAGGACTACGCCTATCCCTTCGCCAATGTGATTGACTATTTCGCAAACGACGAATTCTCCATGGTGAATCTGGAAGGCCCCCTGTGCGACGAGGGCAATCCCATGCCCAAAAAGCATGTGTTCCACGGCCCCACGGCCTATGTAAACTGCCTGACGGAAAACTCCATTGAGGCCGTGACCGTGGCCAACAACCATTCCATGGACTACGGGGCAAGCGGCTACGCTTCCACCCTGGCGGTACTGGAACAGGCAGGCGTCCCCTACGTGGAGCGGGACAGCACCGCCGTGGTCACCACGGAAAACGGCCTGACCATCGGGCTGTATGCCGCCGTGTACTACAAGCTGGACGTGGAGGACATGACCGCGAAAATCGCCGCTCTGCGGGAGCAGGGGGTTGACTTGGTCATCTTCGCCCCCCACTGGGGCGTGGAGGGTACCTACCGCCCCACCGAAGAACAGGAGCGGGTGGGTCACGCCGCCATTGACGCCGGGGCGGACATCGTATTCGGCTCCCATCCCCATGTCTTGCAGCCCATTGAGGAATACGGCGGCGGCATCCTTTTCTACTCTCTGGGGAATTTCAGCTTCGGCGGCAACGGCGCCCCCAGGGACTACGACACGGCGCTGGTGCAGCAGGAGGTCATCCGGGACGGGGAGGGAAACGTCAGACTGGGACAGCTGACCGTCGTACCCGCCAGCGTCAGCTCCGTCACCGGGCGGAACAATTTCCAGCCAACTCCCTACGAGCCGGGGACGGAAGCGTACAACCGCGTCCTTTCCAAGTTGGATGGAACCTTCTCCGGCGGGAATTTGAAAATAGACTGACAGAAGAATAAAAAAAGATTGACCAAACAATGTTTTTCGGTTATAATGAGCGGGTATGACTGTAGTATCAGTCTGAGCATGTGTTGCTGCGGCCGAAAGGCTGTTGAGCATATTGTATTTTGACAGGAGGTGTATCCTAAATGAAGCGTACCTATCAGCCCAGCCGCCGTCACCGTTCCAAGGTTCACGGTTTCCGCCAGAGAATGGCGACTTCCAACGGCCGCAAGGTTCTGGCCCGCCGTCGTGCGAAGGGCCGCAAGGTTCTGTCCGCCTGATGCGTATGTCCGAGAGCGGAAAAAGCGCTTAAGAGCGAAACGGGAGCTACAGCGGGGTGAATGGAACATTCGCCCCGCTCCCTTTTTAGCGAGGAAACAGTATGAAGTATTCAACCAGCCTGAAGCTCAATCATATTTTCAGGCGCCTGTATCACACCTCCGGCGTTGCCGACGGTCTGCTGGTGCTGTACGCCAGAAAGAACCGCACGGGCGGGAACCGGGTGGGCATCACCGTCAGCAAAAAGCTGGGCAAGGCTCACGTGCGCAACCGCACCCGCCGCCGCATCCGGGAGGTCTACCGCCTGAACGAGGAAAAGTTCCAACCCGGCTGGGACATCGTGGTGGTGGCAAGGACGAGGGCCGTGGAGGCTCCCTTTGAGAAGCTGACGGCAAGCTACCT
>CAKTKX010000044.1 GCA_934572365.1 uncultured Oscillospiraceae bacterium | reverse complement strand
TCGGTCTGGGCCACCGCCCGGATGCCGGGGATCGCCCGGAAGAACTGCAGGCTCAACTCCTGCGCCGTTTCCTGCGCTTCCCGCTCCGTCATATCGACCCGCAGGGCGATAGCGATCTGCTTGTTCAGATTGTACATCACGTCCTCAATGAGCATGGAGAGGTTGTGCTTGGTGTTGTAGATGCGGTAGGCTTTGTCCCGGGAGGAGCCGGGGTAGACGATGCGCAGAAGCTTGCCGATCATGTCGATGACCACGGCCTTGTCCGGGTGCTGGAAGGGGTCGAGCTTGTCGATGTCCCGGCCGTGGCGGTAATCCTCCAGAATGCCGTCCACAATGCCTTCGATTTCCTTTTCAATGGGGGTCATAGGGATTCCTCCTTGTATTCTTAATCTCAGTTTAACATATGCCGGAAGCAAAGTCAATGAAACACTCCGGCACATTTCTCTTGCATTTCCCGGCTATATCAGGTATAATCATCCCAAAATCAATCCCAATATCAGGAGGGACTCTTTATGGAAAACGAAAACATGGAACTCGACGAAAGCATCCTGACCCTGACCGACGAAAACGGACAGGATATGGACTTTGAATATCTGGACTGCCTGCCCTACGAGGGCAAGGAATATCTGATTCTGATGCCCGCGGACGAGCCGTCCACCGAGATCGTGATTCTCGAGGTGGAGCCGGTGGACGAGGAAAATGAAAATTACCTCGCCGTAGAGGACGAGGCAATTCTGGACGCGGTCTACGGCCTGTTCAAGGAAAAGTACAAGGACATTCTGACCTTCGAGGAAGAGTAAAAAGCATCAAGCCGGGGCGGCGCTGCCCGCCCGGAAAAAAGCAGCCTTTCCGGGCTGCTTTTTCAAATTCTCGGCGCACCTGATGCGATGTCCCGCACCACTTCTCCCGCCAGGATCAGCCCCGCCGTTCCCGGCACAAAGGCCGAGCTGCCGGGGATCTGACGCTTGCCCAGGGCGGCGGCCTCCGCCTCCCAGCCGGTGGGGGAGATGGCTTCCTCTTTGGAATAGACGACCTTTAAGTGGCGGATGCCCCGCTTGCTCAGCTCCCGGCGCATGACCCGCGCCAGAGGACACATGGAGGTCTTGGTGATGTCCGCCACCTCAAGCAGGGAGGCATCCAGCTTGTTGCCGGTACCCATGCAGCTGATGATGGGCGTCCCGGCGTCGTGGGCGTTCTGCACCAGCGCCAGCTTGCCGGTAACGGTGTCGATGGCGTCCACGATGTAGTCGTATTGGGTAAAATCGAACTGCCCCGCAGTCTCGGGGGTATAGAAAACGGCATAAGTCCGCACGACGCACGCGGGGTTGATGGAAAGCACCCGCTGCTTTGCCGCGTCCACCTTCTGCATTCCCACGGTATCATACGTCGCGAGGATCTGCCGGTTCAGGTTGGACAGGCTGACGGTGTCGTTGTCGATGAGATCCAGCTGCCCCACGCCGCTGCGGGCCAGGGCTTCCAGGGTGTAGCCGCCCACGCCGCCCAGCCCGAACAGGGCGACCCGGGCATTGTGCAGCCGCGCCAGCGCCTCGGCGCCCGGCAGCATTTCGGTACGGATAAATTGTTCGCGCATGTTCGCTTCCTCCCACAATGTCTGATTGTTTTATATCACGCCCCCAGAGCAAAGTCAATGGGGGCCGCCGGACGGGAGAAAACCAAGAAAGGAATCTGGGTATGAAAAGAAACAGAACGAGATACCTGGCAGCAGCCCTGTGCGCCGTCATGCTTTTGCAGGGGCTGACGGGCTGCGGGAAAAAGCCCCCCGTGCAGGAGACCACCGTCCCGTCCACGGCGGAGACCACCCAGCCCACTGTCCCGGCGACGGTGCCCCGGGACGGCAACCCCGGCGACGTGACCTGCAAGGGCAGCTATACGGCGGATTCCGTGGACGCCTCCGCCGTGGTGGCCACCCTGGGAGACGAAAAGCTGACAAACGGCCAGCTTCAGGTCTATTACTGGATGGAGGTCGCCTCCTACCGTCAGGCGGCGCACGAGACCGCCCCGGACTTTGATAAGCCCCTGGACACCCAGCCCTGCGAAATTGACAGCAGCGTCGCCAGCTGGCAGCAGTATTTCCTGAAACGGGCTTTGACCAGCTGGCACAGCGCCCTGGCGCTGTCGCTGCAAAGCGTGGACGAGGGCATCCCCACGGAGGAAGCCTATCAGCCCAACATGGAAAACCACGAGAAATACATGTCCGGCAAGCCCGCCACGGCCTACCTCTACGGCTACAATAAAAATTACCGCCTCAATACGCTGCACGAGCAGTACCTGAGCGACATCCCCCAGGCGCTGTCCGCCCTGGCGCAGGAGAACGGCTTTGCCGACGTTTCCGCCCTGGCAAAGGACATCGCCGGTGCGTCGGCGGAGGACTTGACCGCCTGCATGGAGCTGTACAACCGGGGCTATATGTACGATACCGCCCTGAGCTACTACATCGCGCCCACCGAGGAAGAGGTGGAAGCCTACTTTGCGGAGCATGAGTCGGACTATGCCGAAAAGGGTATCACCCGGAGCAGCGGCAAACTGGTGGACATGCGTCACATTCTGCTGATTCCCCAGGCGCCGGAGGACGGGACGGAAACCGTCACCGTCGCGCCGGACGGCACCGTGACCTGTTCCGAAGAACTGTGGGATGCCTGTCTGGCCTCCGCCCAAACGCTGGTGGAGGATTACCAAAAAGCCCTGGCAGCAGACAGCAGGCGGGGCAACAACAAATCCACCAATGACGCGATTTTTGCGGACTACGCCAATAAAAATTCCGCCGACGCAGGTTCCGCCCTGAACGGCGGCCTGTACCAGAAGCTCCGTAAGGGGCAGCTGACCCCCGTGCTGGACGATTGGTGCTTTGACGATAACCGTCAGAGCGATGATGTGGACATTCTGCGCACGGATATGGGCTATCATATCGTTTTCTTCAAGGGCCGCACCGACATCTGGTACGACGCCGCCCGAAAAGGCCTGACCGCCGCCCTGGGCGGGGAGAAGATTGCTCAGGCGCGGGAAAAATACCCCGCCGAAATCGACTACAGCGCCATTGCCCTGGGTACGGCGGCGCAGACCGCCCCGGTCACCGCCTCCGATCTGCTTTATCCCGATGTGGGACACCAGCGCTATCCGGAAGCCCAGCTTTACCTCCAGCAGGACTACCCCACCACCATGTACGGCGGCTATAAGATCACCACCCACGGCTGCGGCATCACTACCATGGCCATGCTGGCGACCTACATGTCCGACACCGAGCTGACGCCGCCGGAGATGTGCCGCCGCTACGGCGGCTACTGCTTCCAGAACG
This sequence comes from uncultured Oscillospiraceae bacterium, assembly GCA_934572365.1. Taxonomy (GTDB): domain Bacteria; phylum Bacillota; class Clostridia; order Oscillospirales; family Oscillospiraceae; genus Faecousia. The sequence continues at coordinate 5,951 of CAKTKX010000044.1, read as the reverse complement.
GCACCGACGGCACCCTGTTCGTCGTTGCCCCGGCGCAGATGGGCTTTTATCTGAAGAAAAAGACCTTCGAGTGGCGGGAAGCCAGAGACGCCATGCGGGACGGGTACACGGTGGTCTGTGTCCAGACCAAGGGTTACTGGACCCGTGGCGGACACTATCTGCTGCTGGAAAAGATGTTCGACGACGATGTGATTCAGGTACGGGACTCCAACATCTACAATTACGGAAAGCTGGAAGGCCACAAGACCGACCGCTTCGACTTTTCCACGGTGGTACCCTCGGGGACGGCCTACTGGATATTTGAAAACAAGGTAGTAACGATCCCCGCCTGCACCCGCTGCGGCGGGACAGCGGAGAGCGCGCCGGAAGCGCTGCTCACGGAGGACTACCTCTGCGAAAAATGCGCCGCCGCGCTGGCTCGGCGGGGTACATATCTGGAATACAGCGGTGTTTGAATGATGAAAATACTCCCAACCGGGTAAAATCGGTTGGGAGTTTTTTGTATGGTGGCTTTTAAGGGAGAACAATCGTGAAAATGTCGTCGCACATCTTAAACTGGGGCAAGTCGTTTACATCGATCACTTTATAGTCAAAGTTCTCCGTAAAGCCCACCTTTACTTCACAAGTTTTGTAAGAGTCAATCAGCTCCTGCGGTACAGCAGCGTAAATGTAATAGTTCACTTCGGCAAGCGGAGAAACATCAGTTATAAAGTTGCCGATTGCATCACTTACGCCGGAAATCTCTCCTCTGTAATTATATGTCCCGTCAAAGCACATTTGCACGTAGATATTGCGAATGTCTACAGGCTTCCCGCTTAAGTTCTTAAACGAACCGAAAATGTAGAAATATGGGTCTCCGTTTTCCGATGTATAATATCGATAGTATCCACTTTGACTTGTCCCGGAGGTTATTTCCGCGTCGCTGTCATATTTGTCGAGCGTCATCCGGCAATAATTCGTTTCGATGGTATCTCCTATTTTCAGAACAGACTCAGGTTGACTCTCGGAATTGCTCGCGTCTCCCAGAACAGAGGAATCGATGTTTTCGTTCCCGGGTACGATGTCAAACTTCATCCCCTGACTGTTGACGGATGCGGTCGCCACTTTTACCGTTCCGGCGTACACGTCATAGTCTGCGCCGTTTTCCTTCACAGTAAAACCAAGTTCCTGAATATGCTGAACGTAATCCTGAAACGCTTCCTCCATATCGTCGTTTCTGCCGAATATGCCAACGTAGGAGTAGTAGATAGACGATGCCTTTCCATTCAATGACGAAGAGCCAGAAGAGGCTATGCTGACCGGCTCAAAGCTTTCTGGCGTGGGAAGAATGGGGCATTCGTCAAAGAAAATACTTGCTGTACCGGTTGCCTCCAATGCGGCCGCGCAGTCATTTTCACTGAGCTTTACTTCGTATACGAAATCGCCATCGTCAACTGTCTTCGGATACGTGGCGCAGTCTTTATTAAAGGAGAAACGTACCACGCAGCTTTCCAGTTGGTCAACCAGATTCTCCGGGATTTCGGCATATACCCAAAAACCGTTTTGCTCAAGCGGAGCAAGGGATGCGGGTATCCTATCGCTGTCTACCATTTTGCCATACGCAGTATACGTATACTGGTCATTAAACACCATTTCCGCGCACATGGTCTCAATCGGCAGCGGTGCATTTCCAGTGTTTTCCGCAATGCCAACCAGACTGAAGCATCTTTTCCCATCCCCGGCGATTGTGGAAAAGCCATGCCCGCCGACCGAATACGTCAGTGCCGCCGAAGAAAATTCCAACGACACAAACCCTGCGTCCGCTTTCTCTCCAAGCTGAAGCGCATGGACACTGTTTCCTGCTTCTGTGGAAACCGTTGCCTGCTGTGATTGTTCCGGCGCTTTAGAGGTCGGTTCGTTTACTGTTTCGGTTTTGGTGCAAGCGCATAATGAAATGCACAACATCACTGCCATGGCCAAAGTGACTATTTTTCTCATATTATTTCCCCTGAATCCTTTCCAACGCTCGATTGTAGTCGTCAAAGTCGTTTTTTACCTCGTCATACTGCTTTGCGGCATCCTCTGCCACTTTCCGGAATTCCTCCGCGGCCTTTTCCAAGTTTTCCAAGTCTCGTTCTGCTTTGCTTTTACAGCCTGCAAGACTTAGGCAAAGTGCGGCGGCAAGAATTGCTGACAGAATCCGTTTCGTGTATTTTCACCCTCTCATATAAATTATAAGTGTATCTGGATACAACACTATCATACAGCAAAACATCAAGTAATGCAATATGTATTTTATACAATATTTGTTGATGTTAATTTGTGTAACTATCACCGATACTATATGCTGAGGTGACAGTAAATGTATATGCGAATTCGCAAGGCGCGTGAGGAACTGGGCTACACAAGAGAGAAATTTGCGGAAAAACTGGACGTCAGCGTCTCTTATCTGGCAGAGCTGGAACGCGGCAGAACCGGTATTTCTGTAAAAATGTTAATCAAGGTCTGTAAAGTTCTTGGCCTGTCGGCGGATTATGTCCTGTTCGGAAATGACAGACCGGAAGATTCCAAGCGGCTCGACGCCATTCGCCGGATTGATGAGAAGTATTTGCCCCTTCTGGATAAAGTAATTGCAGAGCTGCTTACGTTGAGCGACGAATAGATCATCATTAAATAAAACGCTCCTGCCTTATTGGGTGTAAAGTACCCAGTAAGGCAGGAGCATTTTTCAGAACGATAAAATTTGCTTGCGTAGTTCAAATGGAAACGCCAAAACGTCTAGGGAATCCCTCAATACTGCGCCGCCTCGGCGCTCTTGAGCTGCAATTGAAGCCGATCTGCAATGAGCGCGATAAACTCACTATTGGTGGGTTTCCCCTTGGTATTGCTCACCGTATAGCCAAAGAACCTTTGCAGGGTATCCAGATCGCCCCGATCCCAGGCGACCTCGATGGCGTGGCGGATGGCGCGCTCCACCCGGCTGGGGGTTGTCCCGAAGGTTTTCGCCACCTGGGGATACAGCACCTTCGTGATGGCGTTGATTACGTCCATGTCGTTTACCGCGATGATGATGGCCTCCCGCAGATACTGGTAGCCCTTGATGTGGGCGGGAACGCCGATCTCGTGGATGATGCCCGTGACCATGGACTCGATGCTGGTCTTGTCCGGGCGGCGCTTTTCCGCGGCCTTCTGACCGTCTCCGCCCCGGATCTCCTCAAGCCGCTCCACCAGCGCGGTCATATCGCAGGGCTTCAGCATCAGATACCGCACCCCCAGATTGGCCGCCGCCGCGGACACGTACTGCGTCACAAAGACGGAGGTCGCCAGGGTGATGGGGCGGCGCTCCATGCCGGACACGGCTTTCAGAACGCTGATGCCGTCCTTTTTGCTCAGCATCAGATCCAGCACCAGAACGTCGGGCTTCCGCTCCTCCACCATGCGAATGGCCTGTTCCCCGTCGTTGGCCGTTCCAACGACCTGAAACCCGTCGGCGTGCTGCAATGCGGCGGTCAGGGCGGTGCAGAAGTCGTCCGCGCTGTCCGCGATCAATACGGTTGTTACATGTTCCATATACAGTCCTCTCCTGTCATGTAAAAGATTAGATTTTGCTCCCCAATGCCACGAATCACGAAAACCCGTGTGCGACAAATAAAGAATACCATGAAGCACGCGGTTTTGCAAGGAAAAACAAAAATAATCGCTCGTCAAAAACAGCGCATTTTCGACAATTACTACATATTTTTAGAACTTTTCTACAATTTTCGACAAAATAGGACAGCTCCCGCGGGCAGTTGACGGAAGGAGTAGACTGGTGTAAAATGAGTAAAAATATTGTCAGGAGGGACAAATCATGAACGAAGTATGGAATCTGGACGTCATTTACCGTGGCTTTGACGATCCCGCCTTTGCCGCGGATATGGAAAAGCTGGAAAAGCTTGTAAAGGATTACACGGCCTTCGCCGGGGAACTGGACGAGCAGGCACCCCTGGACGGCCTGAAAAAGGGCATTGCCCTGGAAGAAGCGCTGACGGTTTTGACCGCCAAGCTGGGAGAATACGCCTCCCTGCGCCAGTCGGTGAACACCCGGGACGCGGAGGCAGGCTCCCGTCTGGGACAGGTGATGCAGCGAATCAGCGGCGCCGCCGGCGCCCAGGCGCAGTGGCGGGAGTGGGTGTCGAAAATCCCCGATTTAATGGTATTGGTGGCCGGGGACGAGACGCTGAAGGACTACACCTTCCTGTTTGAACGCCTGCTGCGAAACAGCACCCATTTGCTTGGCAGTCTTGGGGAGCAGATCAGCGCCAGGCTGTCCATGTCCGGCTCCAGCGCCTGGAGCGATTTGCAGGGATATCTGACCAGCACCGTGCCGGTCAGCTACAACGGCGGAACCACCAATCTGTCCGCCATCCGCAATCTGGCCTACGACCCCGACCCCGCCGTGCGGAAGGCGGCCTACGAGGCGGAGCTGAGCTGCTACGACCGGATCAAGGATTCCGTGGCCTTTGCCCTGAACTCCATCAAGCTGGAAACCATCTCGGACTGCCAGCTCCGGGGCTACGGGTCCCCCCTTGACCGGACGCTGGAGCAGTCCGACATGAAGCGGCAGACCCTGGACGCCATGCTGGGGGCGATGGAGGAATCCATGCCCAAATTCCGGCAGTACCTCCGCGCCAAGGGAAAGGCGCTGGGGCATGAGAATGGCCTGCCCTGGTACGACCTGTTCGCGCCCATGGGCAAATCCGCGGCGCAGTATACCGCGGAGGACGCCAAAAAGATTCTGGTGGAGCTGTTCTCTACCTTCGATCAGGAATTGGCGGACATGGTGGCGCGCGCCTTTGACGAAAGCTGGATCGACTTCTATCCCCGGGACGGAAAAACCGGCGGCGCGTTCTGCGCCGGGGTGGAGTGCATCGGCCAGAGCCGCATCCTGACCAACTTCGACGGCACCTTCGGCAGCATCGTGACCCTCGCCCACGAGTTGGGACACGCCTTCCACAACCAGTGCATCCGCACCCACCGGCCGCTGAACCGGGATTATTCCATGCCCGTGGCGGAGACCGCATCCACCTTCAACGAGTGCGTGGTCATGGAGGCGGCCATCCGGCAGGCAAAATCCCGTGACGAGGAGCTGGCGCTCATCGAGTCCCAGCTTCAGGACGTCACCCAGATCATCTGCGACATCTACTCCCGGTACCTGTTTGAAAGCATGGTGCTGGAACACCGGGAGCAGCAGTTCATGGATGCGGACACCCTGTGCGGCATGATGATTAAGGCACAGGAGCAGTCCTACGGCGACGGCCTGGACGCGGGCTTCCGCCATCCCTATATGTGGATCTGCAAGAGCCATTATTACGGCGCTACCTTCTATAACTTCCCCTACGCCTTCGGCGGCCTGTTCGCCCGGGGACTGTACGCTCAGTACGAGCGGGAGGGCGCGGCTTTCGTGCCGAAGTACAAGAAGCTGCTGCGCACCACCACCGTCGCCACGGCGGAGGATGTCGCCAAGGTGGCGGGCATCGACCTGACGGATAAGGAATTCTGGCGCGGTGCCTTGCAGACTGTCGCCCAGCAGATCGACCTGGTCTGCGGGCTTCTTGAGGAGGGAAAACAGTGATGGACAACCGGACAAAAGCATTGTGTGATTTTCTGGATGCGTCCCACAGCGTGTATCATGCCCAGGCGTATCTGGCCGAGACGCTGAAAAATGCCGGTTATACCCGGCTGTACGAGCAGGATGAATGGCCCCTCATTCCCGGCGGGAAGTATTTCCTGACCCGGGGCGGTTCTGCCCTCGTGGCCTTTCGGGTGCCGAAGGAAAGCCCCAAGGGCTTTCTCATGAGCGCCAGCCATTCCGACCGCCCCACCTTCAAGGTCAAGGAGAACTTTGAGCTGGCTGCCGCCTACACCCGCATGGCGGTGGAGCGCTACGGCGGGATGCTGATCGCCCCCTGGCTGGATCGCCCCCTGTCCGT
>CAKTKX010000043.1 GCA_934572365.1 uncultured Oscillospiraceae bacterium | reverse complement strand
GGCGCGGTGCATTCCGCCTCCACGGACGTGGACGCCGTGGCCGCGCTGGTGGACACCCTGATGAACAAGAAATTCTATACCATCGCCCGGGTCTGCTCCCTGCGGGACTGGAATTTCGGCAACGAACACGTCACCTGCGGCCTGTACATGCTCTCCCGGGCGGGTCTGTGGCTGGATCAGGGCTATTTCTGGCTGGATCCCACCAACGCCACCACCATCAGCTGGATCACCTCCGTGGTGCTGGAGCTGAAGGAAATGGGCTTTAACGAGGTCATGCTGGCGGATTTCCGCTTCCCCAATTCCGACCAGTACATTTTTAACGGCGACAAGGACGCGGCGTTGCAGGAAGCCGCCTCCAAACTGATGGGCACCTGCGGCAGCGAAGATTTCACCCTGTCCTTCGGTGTGGCCGATCCTGCCTTTAAGCTGCCCGAGGGGCGGTGCCGGATGTATCTGGAGGATGTGGACGCGGCCAACGTAGAAGCCAAGGCCGCGCTTGTCAATGTTCCCGACATCAAGGCGCAGCTGGTCTTTATGGCCGCCACCAACGACACCCGGTTTGACAGCTACAGCGTCATCCGTTCTCTGAACGCCGCAGAGATCCTGGAAGCCCAAAAGGCGGAAGCGGCGAGCTGATTTTCCACGCAAAACAGCCCCGCCGGCCGGCGGGACTGTTGACAAAATCACAAATCTGGGGTATAGTAAGGACGCAGGGGTGCTACCAGTAGGACGGCTCCCTCAGATAATGGTTAAGAAGTAACCGCTTCTGTGGAAGGTTGGCGGTTACTTCTTATTATTATCATGCATCTGGAAAACCAGAGAGACAACAGCGACAATGACCATACAGAAAGCAAATAACTCTTCCCATGTAACCATAGCTGCCATGAATCAAGGAGCGATTGCCACCGGCAATCGTTTTATTTTTATTCGCTGCGCGACGCACCGCCCCTTTCTTTCGATCGGGGGCAAAGAAGCATCACCCCCGAAAAAATCGAGGGGAACCGCCTACCGGGGTACTACCGGTAGCACCGTGAACAGCATATCACGGGATTCGACAGATTGCAAGGAAAACTCCGGTTAGAGTCGCGTAAAAGCACCACATACAGCAAAACTCCCCGGCGGCGCAGTGTCTGCGCCGCCGGGGTCAGCTTTTATTGTTTTTTCACCAGATCGGCCAGTGTTACGCTGTCTAAATACCCGCTGATGCGTTTGTCCAGCTCGCTCCAGACCGGCAGCGTCGGACAGCTCGCCGCCCGGGGACAGGTCTTCGCGCCGCATTCCAAGCAGGCTACCGGCGCAAGGGATCCTTCCGTCAGCCGCAGTATCTCACCCAGCGTGTATTCGCCCGGCTCCCGGCTCAGGCGGTAGCCGCCGCCCTTGCCCTGGATGCCGTCCACAATGTGGTTCTTTGTCAGCACGGGCAGGATCTTCTCCATGTATTTCAGGGAGATCTCCTGTCGGGCGGCCACGTCCTTCATGGGGATGAAGCCCTCCGACCGGTGCTCCGCCAGATCCGCCAGCACCCGCAGGGCGTAGCGGCCCCGGGTCGAGATCATCATGGCGTCAGTCCGCGAACAGCGGCGTGGACAGATACCGGTCGCCGGTGTCCGGCAGGAGGACGACGATGGTCTTGCCCTCGTTTTCCGGCCGCTTGGCCAGCTCGATGGCCGCCCAGGCCGCCGCACCGGAGGAAATGCCTACCAGCACGCCCTCCGCCTTGCCGATCTGCTTGCCCACCGCAAAGGCGTCCTCGTTGGCGACGGGGATGATCTCGTCGTAAACGCCGGTGTCCAGCACCTTGGGGACAAAGCCCGCGCCGATGCCCTGAATCTTATGGGCGCCCGCCGTCCCCTTGGACAGCACGGGAGAGGTCGCAGGCTCCACGGCCACTACCTTGACCTCCGGCTTCTTGGACTTGAGGTACTCGCCCACGCCGGTGATGGTGCCGCCGGTGCCGACGCCCGCCACGAAAATATCCACCTTGCCGTCGGTGTCGGCGTAGATTTCGGGGCCGGTGGTCTCAAAATGCGCCTTGGGGTTAGCCGGGTTTACAAACTGGCCGGGGATGAAGCTGTCCGGAATTTCCGCTGCCAGCTCGTCGGCCTTGGCGATGGCGCCCTTCATGCCCTTGGCGCCCTCGGACAGCACAAGCTCCGCGCCGTAGGCCTTCATCAGCTGACGGCGCTCCACGCTCATGGTGTCCGGCATGACGATGATGATACGGTAGCCCCGGGCAGCCGCCACGGCGGCAAGGCCGATGCCCGTATTGCCGGAGGTCGGCTCGATGATGACGGAGCCGGGCTTCAGCAGCCCCTTCTCCTCGGCGTCGTCGATCATGGCCTTGGCCACCCGATCCTTCACGGAACCGGCGGGATTAAAGTATTCCAGCTTTGCCAGTACCTTGGCCTTCAAGCCAAGATCCTTTTCAATGTGCGTCAGCTCCAGAAGGGGCGTTTTGCCGATGAGCTGATCGGCGGAAGTGTAAACGTTCGCCATAATTATGCCTCCTTCACGGCATCAAAGCCGCGCTGCAGGTCTGCAAGGATGTCGTCAATATGCTCCGTGCCGATGGACAGGCGGATGGTGTTGGGCTTGATGCCCTGATCCAGCAGCTCCTCCTCGGTCAGCTGGCTGTGGGTCGTGGTGGCCGGGTGAATGACCAGGCTCTTGACGTCCGCCACGTTGGCAAGCAGGGAGAAAATTTTCAGATTGTCAATGAACTTATGGGCTTCCTTCACGCCGCCCTTGATCTCAAAGGTGAAGATGGACGCGCCGCCGTTGGGGAAATACTTTTCGTACAGGGCGTGATCCGGATGGTTCGGCAGGGAGGGATGGTTCACATGCTCCACCTGAGGATGGTTCGCCAGGAATTCAACCACCTTCTTGGTGTTCTCGGCGTGGCGCTCCAAGCGCAGGGACAATGTCTCAACGCCCTGGAGCAGCAGGAAGGCCGCGAAGGGAGAAATGGTCGCGCCGGTGTCCCGCAGCAGCACCGCACGGATATAGGTCACGAAAGCGGCAGGGCCAGCGGCGGCGACGAAGGAAACGCCGTGGTAGCTGGGGTTCGGCTCGGCGATGGCGGGGTACTTCCCGGAAGCTGCCCAGTCAAACTTACCGGAGTCCACGATGATGCCGCCCAGGGTGGTTCCGTGGCCGCCCAGGAACTTGGTGGCGGAGTGAACGACGATGTCCGCGCCGTGCTCGATGGGCCGGATCAGGTAGGGGGTGCCGAAGGTGTTGTCCACCACCAGGGGGATGCCGTACTTGTGCGCCAGCTCGGCCAGGGCGTCGATGTCGGGAATGTCGCTGTTGGGGTTGCCCAGGGTCTCGATATAAATGGCGCGGGTCTCGGGACGGATGGCGCTCTCCACTTCCTTCAGGTCATGGATGTTCACAAAATCGGCAGTGATGCCGAAGCCGGGAAGAGTGTGGGCGAGCAGGTTATAGCTGCCGCCGTAGATGGTCTTCTGGGCGACGAAGTGGCCGCCGTTCTGACCCAGGGCTTCTAAGACGTAGGTGATGGCAGCAGCGCCGGAGGCCAGCGCCAGCGCCGCCACGCCGCCTTCCAGAGCGGCCACCCGCTTTTCCAGCACGTCCTGGGTGGAGTTGGTGAGACGGCCGTAAATGTTGCCGGCGTCCGTCAGCCCGAAGCGGGCAGCGGCGTGGGCGCAGTCGTGGAACACATAAGAGGTGGTGGCGTAAATGGGAACGGCGCGGGCATCGGTAGCGGGATCGGCCTGCTCCTGGCCGACGTGGAGCTGCAAAGTTTCAAATTTATAGTTAGACATAATGATTATTTCCTTTCTTAAGTCAAAATATTTATCTCAGGTGGCTCAAACATCGGGGATACATTCGGCCAAAGCGGAAATTCGCCCTTACGAGGGTCTCAAAGTGATTTTTCATGGGAGTGCCTCCCTTCAAAACTTACCTATCTGGTAGGTGATTGCATCATACCATGAAATCCCTACCAAGTCAATCGGTTTTTTATCAAAATTTTCCTACTTGTCCGGTAGGAAAACCAGCGATATGACCAAGGCGGAAAAAAGTACGTCCTGCCAGGCTTTTTTTCTTTGACAAATTCCGATCACATGGTAGAATGTAGGCGAAAACTCCCCAATAAAAACAGACAGGAGCGTCCCTATGGAGATTTCCTACACCATTTTCGACCTGCTTTTCTATCTGCTGCTCTACGCCTTTCTCGGCTGGTGCGTCGAGGTTTTCTGCGCCGCCGTGAAAAATGGGCGGTTTGTGAACCGCGGCTTTCTGAACCTGCCCCTGAACATGCCCTGCGGCATTGCCGCCGCGCTGCTGCTGCCGGTGCTGGGTACCATGAACCACAAGACCGTCCTGCAATATAGTATGACGCTGGTGATCTATGTTCTGGTTCGGTGCGTGACCGACCAGTTCGTCCGGGGCGTCAGCCGGAGGCGGTTTGCCGCCGAGCCGAAGGGAAAGATCTTTTTCCTCAACGCGGCCATTGCCGCCGCCGTCATGCTGCTGGTGTATCTGGTGGTGCATCCCGGCGTGATGGGGCTTTTGTATCTGACGCCAAAGTGGCTGGAGCGGACGCTGGTGATTGCGGGGGTCGTCCTGATTCTGGCGGACTTCGTCGGCGTGATGCGCACCCTGCGCACCAGCAGCGCCACCCGGCTGAACAAGGCCGGGCAAGAGACTACCCAGCGCATGGCCGACCGGATCAGCAGTGCCATCTGGCGGCGTCTGCAAAAGGCCTACCCCGGCCTCGCGGCGGCGGATATGCCGGGGCCGGAGCGGTATGTTTTCGCCCGGGGCATCTGCTTTGACAAGCTGGTGTGGGTGTTCCTTGTGACCTCGTTTCTGGGGGCGCTGATCGAGATGGTCTTCTGCCGGGTCACCTCCGGGCGGTGGATGAGCCGTTCCGGCGTGCTGTACGGAAGCTTCAGCTTTGTATGGGGGCTGGGCGCGGTGGTGCTGACCATCACCCTACAGCGGATCGCGGACAAGCCCGACCGGCGGATCTTCCTGGCAGGCTTCGTCATCGGCGGCGCTTACGAGTACCTTTGCAGCGTGTTCACCGAGCTGGTGTTCGGCACGGTGTTCTGGGATTACAGCAAAATGCCCCTGAACATCGGCGGCCGCACCAATGTGCTGTACTGCATCTTCTGGGGACTGCTGGCCGTGGCGTGGATCAAGGTGCTGTATCCGCCCATGAGCAAGGGCATTGAGAAAATCCCGGCGCTGCTGGGGAAGGTGATCACCTGGGTCATTATCTTCTTCCTGGCCTGCGACGGTCTGCTCACCGCCGCCGCCATGCTGCGCTACACCGACCGTCAGAACAATCCGGAACCCAAAAACGTAGCCGAAGCGTTTCTGGACGACACCTATGACGACGATTGGATGGAGCACCACTGGCCGAACATGGTGGTCACAAAGGACGCGGAATCATGACGAAAACCGCCCCCGGGAAACGGCGCGAACCGTTTCCCGGGGGCGTGCCGGTTTAATCCTGCTTTTCCTCCGAAATTTTCTCGTTCATTTTCTTAACGTTTTGTTTGCCGATGGCAAACTGGACGCCCCAGATCACCGCGAAAATCAGGACAAACACCCCGAAATAGCTCAGAAACCCCGCCGCACTGTGCTTCATCCAGTGCATCGCGTAAGCGATGGGCAGCATGATGAGGGAGATGCTGAGAAAATACACGCCGGTCTGCCGGACAAGGCTCCAGCTTTCCATCTCCCAGATCACGGAGCTTGCCGCGAAGCCCGCGCCCAGGATTCCGCAGAGCAGGGCTTGCAGAATGACGGCTCTGATCTCATTTCCCAGCGCCTCCGCCAGCTCCGGCGCGCAGGGGGAGTAATATCCGCCCGCCCACATCAGCGAAATGCAGATTGTAATGACATACCCGATGGCAATCCCGATGGGGAAGCCCAACGCTCCCCGCAGAATCAGTTTCTTCTTCATATTCTACACCTCATATTCCTAAAATTGTCTTGACCTTGGACACATACCGTCTGGAAATATACGTGACCGTCCCGCCCCGCAGCTTCACGCAGATCGTGCCGGTGAAGCTCAAATCAAAATAGTCGATCTTCTTCAGGTTGATGATCTCCGAATTGGAAATGCGGACGAACTGGTGGGGGTTCAGCCGCTGCTCCGCCTCGTACAGCCGAAGGCGCAGAACGTATTCGCCCTTCTCCGTGACCGCGTAAACCTTCCCGGCGCTGGTATAGACCCGGATCAGGTCTGCCGGTTCCAGCACTTCGACCTTCCCGTCCTTCATGCCGGAAATGACGTGGGGCGCGTCCGCCGACAGCTTTTTCACCAGTTCGTTGACCTCCTCCGTCACGGCGGCGGTCAGGATCACGACCTTTGGCTCCGGGTACGCGCCGTCGATTCTGATTTCTACCTGCATGGCCTTCACTCCTTTCTTTGATTGCATTATAGAAAAAGTTTTCCCCCTCCGCAACCGTTTTTCAACAGTCGGTCGTTTTCGGACCGTAAGCGGCAAAAAAGCAGGGGCGGCAAAAGCCGTCCCTGCTCAGTGTATTGGGTTTCAGTCCGCATCCACGGCCTTCCGGGCGGCGGACTCGGTGTATGTCCAGCTCCGGAAATCCGAAATGCTGCAATAGCTGTTTTCCAGAATGTCCATCGCAGTGGAGGCAATTTCGGGGTCGCGGTCATGGGTCAGCTCTTTAATGTAGGGCAGTGCGCCGTCCCCAAGGCTGCTCATATGCCCCATGTCGATGGTCTCCAGCTGCCCCGACTGGTAGGCACGGACGTTGTATCGGGCGACAAACGTATCCACATCCCCCCAGAAGGTGACGCACCCCAGAATCAGCGCGCAGATCACCGCGCCCTTCATGTAGGGGAACCGGGGCTTAAGCAGCCACACGGACACGAGAATTGTCGTGCCCCCCAGCCAGAGCATGAACACCTCCGTCAGCACCCGCTTTCTCGTCAGGCCGTAACCGTCGATGTACAGCAGCATTTTCGCGCTGGCCGCGGCGATGAGAAACAGCGCCGCCACCCCCAGGAACAGGCACAGCCCTTTGGTCAGCGCCGGGACGCCGGTCTTCTTTTCCACCAGAGCCATGGCAAGGCACATCAGCCCCAGATTGATAAAACTCAGCCACCCCATCTCAAAAAATCCCCGGCGGGCATACTCCGCCAGCGTGTACCCATCGGGTAGGATGCCCGCGAAGCCGCCGCCCAGATACGCCAGCTGGCTCAGCAGGTACACGGCGTAAATCAGGCACACCGTCCCAAGCAATATGTTCACGGTAATGGTGCTGAAGCCCTGGAAGGGCTTCCCCTCCTTCCCGTTTTTCTCCCCATATTTCAGCCCCACGCCCCGGGAATACAGGATCCATCCGGCGAACACGCCGAAAAACAGGGAGATCACCGGCTCCGACCAATCGGTCTCGGGGAGCAAGCCCATCAGTCCCTCAAACGCCGCGTCGGCCTGCATCAGCAGGACGATCAGCACCGCCGCCACCGGCAGGGCGATCAATATGCCCAGAATCGCCGCGCCGCCCCGTTTTCCCGCCGTACCGGCGTTCTTCCGGGCATCGTTCAGCCCCCGGGCGGCGGCGCTCATGCTGCCAACGCCCAAAACGAAAATCGCCCGGGGAGCGTCCAGCGCCGACGCGATGCCGCCGGGCTCCCGGCGGCTCTGCCCGGCCATCCGGCAGAAGCCGAGGTTTACGGCAAACAGCGCCATGAGGAGCATCCCCGCCTTCATACCGCTGTCCGACGACCGGGCAAACCCGGCGAAGATCACCGCCGCCAGAATCAGCAGCGCCGCCTCATATTTCCCCGGCCGGAAGCCGCAGCGCAGCAGATACCAAAGACTGCACCCCGTCAGAGCCACCGCCCCCAGGGCAAAGCCCAGGCAAAAACCGCCGTACAAAATACTGTTCCACGTGAATGTGCCGAAAAGCAGCACCAAAAGCCCAAAAATCAGCTCCCGTTTCCCCGCAGGATACCGGGGTAACTTTCGCTCTTCCATAATATCTCCTTTCTCAGCGCTTCCAGGGGTCGTCGTCCTGCACGAACTCGAACAGGTCCCCCGGCTGGCATTGCAGCTCCCGGCAAATGGCGTCCATGGTACTCATGCGCACGGCCTTGGCCTTGCCGGTTTTCAGAATGGACAGGTTGGCGGGGGTCATACCCACCCGGTTCGCCAGCTCCAGGGAGGTCATCTTCCGCTTGGCCAGCATCATATCCAGATTCACAATAATCGCCATATGCCGCCTCACACCGTCAGATCGTTTTCTTCCCGGATCTCCACCGCAGCGGCCATGACGTTCTTCACCACGCTCACCGCCAGCGCCAAAAACGCCATGATCATGGTCATGAAAATCAGGGGCGGATAGAAGAACGCGGCGGGCAGGCAGATGCCGCTCACCGCCGCACAGCACCAGCGGATGCGCCGCAGGAACCGGACGTTCTGGGTGACGAACACGTCCTGCGCCAGAATATTTCGCACCAGCCGCTCCATGCAGGAAAGGGCGTACAGCACCGCAGGGACGCAGCAGTAAAATCCGATCATGATCGCCGCCGCGCCGTACCGTCCCAGCGGCCGCAGGTTCTGGTACCACCGCAGCAGCCCCGGCATGGCGAAAATCAGCAGGCAGATGAGAATGAACAGCACCCGGCTGCACCAAAGGGTAAATTTCGCAGAAAGCTGTGAATTCATAAAAGCACCTCCGTTTGCCTGGAGTGTACCATAGAAATTATCGAATGTCAATAATTATTTTCTAACTTACGAAAATTCGGCTTTTCAACCGCCCGAAAATTTGTTACAGAACTTCATACGAGCTTAATATTTTCCCACTTTAATCGTTAATATTTTACCGGTATAATGAAGCCATACAAAACAAGACAACACCAGCCCCGCCGCAGCGGCACATGGGGCAGTATATAAATTTGCTACCAACCTTCATCTTTTTCATTTTTTCCTCTCCTCTTTTCTTGTTGCAAAATCCGCGGTGATAAGCCGCGGATTTTGCATTTCTTATGCACCTTTTTAATCAAAACTTAAGCTATTCGCGCCGTTTTCCATTGCAAACGGGAATATAGTATGGTATAATAGGGAAAATTCACGTTAAGGTGATGGAATGTTTGCCAAATATCTTCTGATTTTCTTCGTGTCCATGGTGCCGCTGGTGGAGCTGCGGGGCGGTATTGTTATGGCCGTGGGCATGGGGCTGGACTATTGGACGTCCCTTGCGGTGTGCGTTGTGGGCAATATGCTGCCGGTGCCGCTGATCTATTTCTTCGCCCGGAAGGTGCTGCACTGGGGCGCGGATAAAAAATA